>JAITVW010000210.1 GCA_031285605.1 Fusobacteriales bacterium
TTATAAGTTTGATATAAAGAAATTAACGTTGTCATTTGGATATCAGTTTAATTTTTAAAATAACAGATATATACCTATAAAAAAATGAGCTGAAAGGCTCCTTTTTCTTCATTTTATGGTATAGTAGTATATATTAATTAACTAACCGATTTTACTGCTAATTTTCAGGGACATCAACTTTTTTATCCATAAATTTAGCTAAAATTATCTCAGGTAACGATTCCGTCAGAGTTCTTAATAATATTTCGTATTACAGTTAACTTATACAGGAATACTCTCTGATTGGTAGAAATTTTATTGTTAATCCAAAAGTTATGTTTAAGATTTTAGTTTATGCTTTTATGAATAATATCTGCTCTTCCGGAAATCTTGAAAGTAACAGTATTTTGGATCATATAATTTCAGTTTCCGGCTGTGTGGAAAAAAGAATTATTTCAGATTGTCGGAAACTGAAAAACGGCTGTTGAATACTCCGATAAATCTGATTCTTCAAAAAAAACAGGAACTAAAAACCGCCGGCATTAAACCGACGGTAAAAAGGGGGGTTATGAAGAAAAATATTCTTTATTGGTACATGTTAATTATAGTTATATATGATTAGAATAATCTTTTTTTCTTCTTATTTTTTTATTTATTATAAAACTAAATTATAAGCATTATTTATAAAAACACTTCTCTGAACTGATTCGGGAAGCTGTGAATTATCTATTACAGCATGATAAAATTACATTTTTTGCATTTTTAATGTCGAAAAAAAATAAAAATATTTTAATTATCCCCTTTTATTTTTTCTAAAAGGGATGTATAATAAAATGATTATCAAAATAAAAGCGGTTATAAGCATTCCTGTGTAAAGACTAAATGGTTTTATAAAATCAAGGAAAGGAACGATGTATACTTTTAGGAACATAAAATTCGTTCCGAATTTGTTGTTATATAAATATGAAGTCAGAAACAGGATAAGTACCGTAATAATAGAAACCGTCATTCCACTGAATGTCGGCTTTGATTTTAGCCGTATAAAACCGTACAGCACAGCAATTACCACAGCAGCATGACTAATCATGAACAGCACAAAAAACAGCTGATGATAATAAGTATTAACACCGGGAAGTATCAAAGCCATAACGGCACCGAAACTAAAAAAATAAGTAATATTAAACAGGATATTATTTTTTGTAATAAGATAGAGACCGCATATTATCATTGTAAAATTGCAAAAGTGCAGCGGCAGCGATTCGGGCAGTGTAAAATGCTCATATTTTATTCTGTATATAGTTTCAAAGATTTTCAAAAATAAAATAAGATAACCAAGTACTGTACCGAATTTATTTACATTTATTTTTGTATATTTTGGAAATCCAAGAATTATAAGTCCCAAAACCAGACAAAAAATAAGGTTTATAATATGTTCATAGTTGTAATACGAAAAAGAATATGCCGGATTCATAATTTGTATACCTCCGATTAAGTTATAGCCTATTATATAGCGAAAATAAAAAAAAAGAAAGTTTTAGAGGAAAAAAATGAAAGATTTAGATATAGAATTAAATAAGAATAAACTCTACAGAGGAAGTATCCCTTCATTTTTATCAGATAGTAAAAATAAAAAAATAATATATATTTCTACATCTAACCGTAATCTGGAAAATTATCATTACTCTCTTGATAAAAATTATAAAGGAAACCTGAATTTATTTGAAAATATATCCAGTAATACTGAAGATATGGTGGGGATAAACATAAATCTGCTGAATATTCTGAAAAACGATAAAGAATACCTGATGTTGGTAAATCTCCAGATAGCATTAAGTTCGTTTTTTGAGGATATCAGAAAAGAGGAATTTCAGGCGGGGAAAACTTACAGCATGAAAAAAATCTCTGATTTTCTTGCGGAAAATAACTATAATTACAATTATATGCTGGAAAGAAAAGGAGAATGGAGTAAAAGAGGAGATATAGTGGATATCTTTCCTCCGAGCTATGAAAATCCGGTAAGAATGGAATTTTTTGGTGATGAGCTGGAAAGCATAAGGTTTTTTGATATAGATACCCAAAAGTCAATATCAAAAACAGATAAAATAGCAATATACTCTAATATCCCTCAGGCGGGGCGTTTTGAGTTTATAGAGCTGCTTGATGAAATAAAAGCCGAAGATGTACTTGTGTATCTTGAAAATGACGAGCTGTTAGAATACAAGATAGAGGAATACATTTTACTGAACAGGGATAATGAAGATCAAATAAGAAAAAGATATATAAATCTTCTGGAAAAAGGTGAAACCGTAAATCTGATGAATTTTTCCCATGAACAGCTAAAGACTTTTCAGGATAAAGATAAACTTGTAAAGCTTTCTGAAAAAGCAGATGTGGAAATTCATACATTAAATATGAAAAAATTAAAGGAAACATATAAAGGAACAAAGATAAAGGTCGTAGAAGAAGAGCTTTTGGAAGGGTATATTGCAGACGGAAAATTTATTCTTACAGAAAGAGAGCTTGAAGGAGTAGTAGTACAAAAAAAAGTAAATACAAAAAAACAGATAAAATATAAGGATCTGAACCAGATAAGAGAAGATGACTATGTAATACATGAGCAGTACGGAGTAGGTAAATACAAAGGGATAGAACAGATGAACAACAGGGATTATCTGAAAATCAAATATGCAGATGAGGATATACTTTTTATACCTATAGAGCATCTGGACAGACTGGAAAAATATATTTTCTATGGGGAAGAACCAAAGGTATATAAGCTGGGAACAAAAGGATTCAAGTATAAGAAAAAGAAACTGGAAGAAGAGATAAAGGCATTTGCGGAGGAACTGGTAAAGATTCAGGCAATAAGAGCTTCAAATCAGGGATTTGTATACTCCAAAGATACAGTCTGGCAGGAGGAATTTGAAGAGGAATTTCCTTTTGTGGAAACTGAGGATCAGAAACGGGCAATAGAAGATGTAAAAAATGACATGGAATCAGATAAGATAATGGACAGGGTTATATGCGGGGATGTAGGTTACGGAAAGACAGAAGTGGCAATGAGAGCTGCTTTTAAGGCAATTGTGGACGGCAGACAAGTAGCCCTGCTTACGCCTACCACTGTTCTTGCAGAACAGCATTATGAAAGATTTAAACAAAGATTTTCAAAATATCCCATTACAATAGAAAATTTATCAAGACTGAGTGATACAAAAAAAGTAAGGGAAATTCTGCATAAGCTGGAAACGGGAGTTCTTGATATGGTTATAGGAACTCACAGAATACTCAGTGAAGATGTAAAATTTAAAAACCTTAGCTTATTGATAATAGATGAAGAGCAGAAATTCGGGGTAAAATCTAAGGAAAAACTAAAGAAAAAAAGAGAAAAAATTGATATACTGACATTAACAGCTACACCTATTCCAAGAACACTGAATCTGACTTTACTCGGCATAAGGGATATTTCAATAATAGAAACCCCGCCGGTAAACAGGGTTCCTATAGAAACAATTATAGAAGAGCAGGGTCTGGATATAAAAAGAGCGGTACTGAAAGAGCTGGCAAGAGACGGACAGATTTTTTACATTTATAATAATGTAAAATTTATGGAAAATAAAATGAAAGAGCTGAAAAGCCGGCTTCCCGAATTTGTGAAAATAGAGTATATACACGGTCAGCTTTCTCCGAAACTGATAAAGGAAAGAATAAAGAACTTTGAAAACGGGGTATATGATATACTTATGGCTACTACAATCATAGAAAACGGTATAGATATCTCAAATGTAAATACTATTTTTATAGAAAATTTTGACAAGCTCGGGCTGTCTCAGGTATATCAGCTGCGTGGAAGAGTGGGAAGAAGCAACAGACAAAGTTACTGTTATCTTATAAAAAGTCTGATTTCTACGAAAAAAAGCAAAAAGAGAGAGGAGACTTTTGATAATATAGAAGATGCTACAGCAAGCGGAATGCAGCTGTCACTGGAAGATTTGAAAATAAGGGGTGCCGGTGAAATACTCGGTGAAAAACAGCACGGAACGATAGAAACCTTTGGATACGATCTTTACGTAAAAATGCTGAGAAAGGAGATAGAAATTCAAAAAGGAACTTATGCAGAAGCGGCACCTGATGTTAATATAGACCTGAAAGATAAGGGATTCATTCCTGACAGCTATATAGAAGCAGATGAGAAGCTGAATATATACAAAAGGTTTATTATGCTTAACAATGAAAAGGCTCTTGCCGGTCTTCTGGATGAAGTAAAGGACAGATTCGGAAAATTCCCTGAAGATTTTGAGCGTTTCGTGGATTATATGAGACTTAAGATATTTGCTCAAAATAATAATATAAAAAAACTCAGAGAAAAAGACAATATGATAGAAATAGAATTTTCAAAAAATATTTCACAAGAACACATAAATATGCTATTATTGGAAGGTAGTAAATTAAACAGAAAAACATTAAAAATAAACAAAAACAAATTATTAAAAAAAATAACATAGGAGGAAACAATGAAAAAAGCACTGGCAGGATTGTTAATATTACTAGGATTGGTGTCTTGTACTGGGGATAGCAACAGACTGACTACAGGAGAAGTAGTCTTTGAATCAAAGGATAAAAAAGTAAAAGTGTTTAAAGAAGAAGTGGATTTTGTTATAAATCAGAGCATGGATCCTGAAATGCTGGATCAGGTACCGAAGGAACAGCTTGATGCACAGAAAAAAGCTATAATAAAACAGCTTGCTTTCTATAAATCTATAGCTTTATCACCGGAAGCTGCCAAGCTGAAAGCAACTAAGGATTACAAAATGGCACTCGGATTACAGGAAGATACTTTACTGACAGGATTATTTCTGAAAGATAAAGTAAAAGACATAAAAGTAACTGATGAAGAAACTAAAAAATTCTATGATGATAATAAATCTGCATTCACAAGACAGGATAATACAGCAGACCTTCAGTTAATCTACTTACCATACAGAAGTGACGATGAAAAAGCACAGGCAGACAGAGTCCTTGCAGAAGCAAAGCAAAACAAGGATAAATTCGGAGATCTTGCTAAGCAGTATTCAGCTGATAAGACATCAGGAGCAAACGGAGGAATTACAGGATCGCTTCCATTGGATAAATTAGGAGCAGATTTTGCACCGATCAAAGATGCAGCTATAAACGGATCAGTTAATGAAGTAGTACCGAATCTTGTGATATTAGGCGGAGATACTGCTGTTATCGTAAAAGTAAACAAAAAAGAATTAAAAGGTGAAGTAGTAAAATATGAGGATGTTAAAAAGAATATTGTATTTCAGTTAAAACAGAAGAAAATAGCAGAAGAACAGGCTAAAATAGAAAAAGAAATAGTGGATAAATATGATTTGAATTCTATAGATCAGTTAAAATTAGAAGAAAAAGCAGCAGATAAGGGCAAAAAATAATACAATAAAATAGAAAAGAAAAGGGGCTGGGCAAAGTAATTTTGAATTGGCCCCGCTCTAATACACCTGGAAATCCGGTTTATCAGATCATACAGGTGTACCGGAGTACTTGTGCTTTGGAATCCGGATCTGTTGGTACTGTGCAGTATCGGCACCGGATAATAATTTTAGCAGTCAATTATTAGATTATGTTAATACTCTGATCTGTTTATACTTATAATAATTTGAATCAGAAGCGAGTACAAGTGTTTTGGCATGACGGTTATTGGTTATCTAAAATATAAGTTGGACAAAATACTGGAAAAGTGGTGGTGTAAGAATGAAATTATTAAAATATCTGCTGATATTGATTTTATTTTTGATAGTTGTTACGATAGGCGTATTGTTTTTTTCAGGAAAGATTATAGAATCAAAATTGAATACAAAAGAAACACAGATAGAAAACTTTAAGTTTTCTCTTGGGAAACGTGAGATAACATTTGATAATATTTCCATAAACGGGAATAAAATGGGAGCGGGAAGTGCGACAATAAGTCTTAAAAAGTTTTTCGGGAATATGTTTGATAAGGAAATATATCTTAATGAAGTAAAGTTTAGTAATGTTGATTTTAATACATTGTTTGCTGCTCCTGATGAAAATATTGATAAGTTTATAAGTAAGATACAGGTGCCGGCTGAGAAGACAGAGACCGGGGCAGCGGATAATATATCAGAGGAAATTTCCAGTCTTGAGTCCGGTACAAATGATGTGTTGAATTTTGATTTTCTAACACAGATGGAGGATTTGGAAAAGCTGAAAAAAGAATTTTCAGATACACAGGATCTGGATACAAAGATCGCAAAATTAAAGGAAATTTCGGAGAAATCCGAAAAGATAAAAAAAGATATTATGGATAAAAAAATACTGATCAATGAGAAAACAGCGGAATTGGACAGTGAGAACATAAAAGCACTAAATACATATACAGACCAGCTTGAAGAGCTGAATAATACAATAAAAGCCGGGAATGTGGATAATATTAAGAAAATAACATTTATAGACAGGGGAAGAGATATAGTTCAGGATTTGAATATTTCCCTGAAAACGGCTAAAGTAGCAGAAGATTTTTATAAAAGCAATATATCGGCAAAAAAAATTATTTTGACAGCAGCAGATCAGAGAATGGTGATCATTAATACAGGACCTGATTTAGGAGATACGGAAGCAGATTATAAGAGCAAAGATGCAGATTATAAGATAACTAAAGCTGAAAACTCAGAGTTATACAAAATAGCAGTGACAAGAGATAAATTATCAGAGGATATTCTTTATGAAAATGATAAAATAACAGCTGATATAAAATATACAAAAATAAATTTTCTTCCTGATGTTCCGGATATTGTAATTGAGACAAAATTGTCATATAATAATGATATATTAAATATTGCCTCAAATAATTCCGTGACAGATGAACAGGAAAATTTTATAAAAGAGAGCATAGAAAAGATAAAGCAGGAAAGACTGGCAGCATTAAGCGAAAAATATAACACGGAAAATACAAGAATAAATGATATACTGGATCAGCTTAATGAAAAGGAAAAGGAACTGGACGGCCAGATTTCCAAGTTAAAGGTATTAACAACTTCATCTAATATAATTAATACGTTAGGAGAATAAAGGAAATGAGACTTGATAAGTTTCTTAAGGTAACAAGAATAATCAAAAGAAGAACTATCGCAAAAGAACTTGCTGATAATGGAAATGTCCAGATAAACAATGAGGAAAAAAAATCATCTTACAGTGTTAAGGCAGGAGATATACTTGATATAAAATACTTTAACAAAAATATAAAAATAAGAGTAAAAGAAGTACCCGGCGAAAATCTGAGAAAAGAAGATATAGAAAATTACATAGAGGTGCTTTCATTATGATATATTCTAACTGTAAGATCAATTTAGGATTGAATATTTTGAAAAAAAGAGAAGACGGATACCATGAACTGGATATGGTAATGATGCCTGTGGATTTTAACGATGTGTTAAAATATGAAGATTATGGAGAAAAAGGAGATCTGATACTGGAAGTCAGTGATACAAGAATACCGATAGACGAAAAAAATATAGTGAGAAAAGCATACAATCTGTATTTTGATAACTCTAATACCCCGAGACAAAAAATAAAAGTATTTTTGGAAAAAAAAATACCGCATGAGGCGGGACTCGGCGGAGGCAGTTCCAATGCAGCTTTTATACTCAGAAAGCTAAATGACAAGTATAAGCTGTATACTAATGAAGAGCTGGAACAACTAGCTCTTAAGGCAGGAGCAGATGTACCGTTTTTTATAAGAAATAAAAGCGCAAGGGTAACAGGTATCGGTGAAAAAATAGAAGAGATAGAAAATAATCTGTCATCAGAAATACTTCTTATAAAACCACAGCAGGGGATGTCAACAGGACAGGTCTACAGTTATTACAAAGATAATAAAAAAGATCTGAAAATGGCGGATATTATGAGTATAGTAAAGGCTCTAAAAGAAAATAACCTGACTCAGCTTTTAAAAAATATAGAAAATTCACTGGAACAGCTTATCTTTAAAAAAGACAGCAGCTTCAGAGATTTGAAAAATGAATTGGAAGATGCTTTAGCCAAAAAGATATTTTTATCAGGCAGCGGAAGTTGCTTTTTTGCATTTTGTGAAAATGGAAATTTTGATATAAGCAAACTTGATAAAAAAAATGTTTTTTATCAAAAAACAAACAGGCTGATGCAGAGTTTTGGAAAATAAACTATTGTTTAAAAATGATGGCTGATCTCCCTGAAATATGCTGTTAAAAAATTTCTTCTGTTTTTTATTTACTTATAATTTAATGACTTAAAATTTTTTACAATAAAAAAAGGTAAAAAAAGGTTGATTTTTGTGAAATATAAGGTATACTATATGGAAGTAGAACTTCAAATACAACTAGAGAAGGGGTGCTGTGGCATGAAAATAACAGACATCAGATTAAGATTAGGAAGAGGCGCAGAGGATGGGGGAAAATTAAAAGCATACGTAGATGTGACTTTTGATGAGAGTTTCGTAATTCATGGACTGAAAATTATAGAAGGACAGAACGGACTGTTTGTGGCTATGCCGTCAAGAAGAATGCCGAATGGTGAATTTAAGGATATTGCCCATCCAATAACTCCGGAATTAAGAAATGAACTAACAGATTTCATAATTAAGAAATTTGAGGAAGAAAAAGTAAATCTTGAAGCAGCTGCGGCTACAACAGCAGAATAATCTAAAAATCCCAAAAAGTCTAAAAAGAGTCTCTCTTTATTAATAAACATTATGTTTGTTTAAAGAGAGTTTTTTTGATTTATTATATGATTAATTATCTGGTGCGGCGGTCTGTTTAAAATTTTGCAATTAGCTGCAGGTACAAAAAAATATTAGAAGAGGAAGTGGTTACATGACTGAGAGAGAGAAAAGACTGCTGGGGCTGCCCCATTATTTATTTAAAGAGCCGGAAATATCCGAAGAAATAACAAGAATTAAAGAGCTCTGCTATGAATATAACCGGTTGAGACCGGGTGATAAAGAAGGACAGGAAGAAATGCTGGTAAGAATTTTTCAGAAGGAGTTTAAAAATATAAAAATATGGGCTCCGTTTCAATGTTTCCACGGGAAAAATATTACATTGGGAAAGAATTTTTTTGCAAATCACAATTTTATAGTGATAGATATGTGTGAAGTAATAATAGGCGACGATGTTATGATAGGACCAAATGTAACGATAACTACAGCCAGTCATCCGAAAAGTCCGCGTCAGAGAAAGGAAAATATAGAATTCGGGGCGAAAGTGATAATAGAGGACGGAGTGTGGATATCATCGGGTGTTACGATATGTCCCGGTGTAACAATAGGAAAAAATTCCATAATAGGTGCAGGAAGTATAGTAACAAAAAGTATTCCGGCAAATGTAGTAGCCTATGGAACTCCATGCAGAGTGACTGAAAAAATTAAGGAAAAATAGAAAAAAATCTTGCTGTTTCTTATAAAAAATATTAGAATATCATTGGCAGATATACAAAGAGTAAAATTTACAAGGAGAAAAAAATGAAACTAATAGTAGGCTTGGGAAATCCCGGTGAAAATTATAAAATGACGAGACATAATGCAGGGTTTATCTATGTGGACGAATACCTGAAGGAAAACGGATTTACAAGCAGGGATTATAAAAATAAGTTTAAAGGTGAAACAGCAGAGGTAAACAAACTGGGGAAGAAAGCACTGTTCCTGAAGCCGCTGACATTTATGAATCTAAGCGGAGAATCAGTAAGAGAAGCCGTAAACTTTTATAAACTTGATCCTGCTCATGATTTATTTGTGATATATGATGATATGGATCTGGAACCCGGACGCATCAAAATAAGAAAAAACGGCAGACCCGGCGGGCATAACGGCATAAAGTCAATAATAAGCCATGTAGGACCTGAATTTATCAGAATAAAATGTGGAATCGGGCGTCCCGGAGGAAGGACAGATGTGGTAAATTATGTTTTGGGAAAGCTTACCGATGAGGAGAAAGAAGTATTAAAGGAGAACAGAGAAAGAATAAACAGCTTAATAGACGATATTATCGACGGAAAGGATGCAGACCGGCTTATGGCTGTTTATAATCAAAATAATAAAAAGTAAATTAGCATAGGAGGCAACAGTAAGTGATAGAATTGGTAAACATAGAAAAGCGTTTTGGAAACAAAAGAGTTTTGAGAAATATCAGTCTGAATCTGCAGGAGGGGAAGGTATACGGCTTATTTGGACCAAACGGTGTAGGGAAAACAACACTTCTGAAAATTATGGCGGGATATAATAAAAAAACATCAGGAGAATATAAGATAAACGGATTGGACTTTACTTATGAAAATAAGGCTCATATAACATTTATTTCTGATAAGGAAATCTTTCACGGCTGGATGAAGATAAAAGATGCCGTGAAGTATTATAAGGATTTTTTTACTGATTTTGATGAGGAAAAATGTCTGCAGCTGATAAAAATGATGAAGCTTGAGGCAGAGGACAAGATAAATGTGCTTTCCAAAGGGATGAAGGCACGTCTTAAAGTAGCACTGGCAATAAGCAGAAATGCAAAGCTTTATCTTTTGGACGAGCCGCTCGGAGGACTGGATCCTGTATCAAGAAAAATAATTCTGGATACAATAAAAACATTGATGAATCAGAACGGAATATTAATTATAACAAGCCATCTTGTGAATGATGTGGCAGATATAATAGATCATG
>JAITVW010000278.1 GCA_031285605.1 Fusobacteriales bacterium
GATTTTTCTTAGTTTAACAATTATACATTAATTTACTGATCTTTGTCAATATTTTATTATATAACTTCTTTCAAATATTTTAACAATTTGGTGTGAACTCAAAGTGAAGTTTTTTAATAAATTATATTTCATAAATTTAAAATGGTTATATACTATAAAGTGTGGCGAAAAAAATTTAAAAAAAAATTTTATAAGTAGAAATTCAATAGTATTATGTTTTTTGTGGAAAAGAATACGAAAGGAACTTTTATTTATGTTTCAATCGAACAGTGTACCAGTTTTATATAAAATTTTTACTTTTTAATTAAAATAACTCTTTAGCTAGTATAAATCTATACCTAAAAGATAAAAATACTTTATTTTTAGAAATATTATGGAATTCATAACAAAATAAACCTGCACTACCATTTATCACTTTATAATGATTTATTTACATTCTTAAATTATTTATTTAATTGATATAATCAGTGTATAAAATAATAAAAATATTGTGTTTGACTATATTTCTTTCAAAATTTAGTTTAATAATTAAATGGTACACTTTTCAACCGTTAAATACAGTATTTCTGATTATAACACATGCTGAAAAAACAGCAACCCTAAAAGAGCTTCCTGCGAAAATCCCAGGAAAGCTCTTTTTATTTATTCAAAATTCTGTTTACTAATTCCTCTATATTCTCAAAACAATTAATATAACTGATTTTTGGTCTTTCCAAAACCAAAATTTCTGTTCCTGTTTCGATACATGCTCCTATTTTCTCTGCTTCTCCGCCTGTTTCACCGCTCTCTTTGGTTATCAAAGCTTTTATTTTATAATCCTCCAGAATAACTTTATTAAGATTCTTACTGAAAGGTCCTTGCACAGCTATTATTTTCCCCGGAAAAAAGCCCAGATTTTCAGCTTTTTCCACTGAAGAAACTGTAGGCAGTATTCTTATATAGAGATTATTTCCTTCGTCAACAGACTTTATATCTATGAGACTGTTACTGCCGAGAGTACTTAATATATTTTCATTCTTGTAAGCCGTTTTTATATATCTTACTATTTCATCCAGCGAAGAAAATCTTTTTGCTCCTTTATAATCCAGCTTTTTTCTCTCAAACCTGAAATATTCAATACCGGTATCTTCAGCTGCTTTCATTACATTTCTGCTCACATTTACAGCATACGGATGGCTTACATCCACTATAACATCTATATTTTTTTCAGCTGTAAGCTTTTTCATATCCTCATACTCCAGCTTTTTATCAATCACTTCAATTCTGTCGTCATTAAAAAGCCTGCCGCCGTATTTCGTGGCAGTACTTGCCAAAAGCCTGTCAATACCCTTCATAAGAAGATTATCTGCAATGACTCTCGCATCCTTTGTACCTGCCACCAGCCAGATCATTTTTTTTCCTCTCTGAGCCATCCCGCTATGTCTTTTGCATAATATGTAATTATAATACCCGCACCTGCTCTTTTCATAGCATACATCTTTTCCATTACCACGCCTTTTTCATCTATCCAGCCGTTTTGTGCCGCTGCCTTTACCATTGAATATTCTCCGCTCACGCTGTATGCCACTATAGGAACATTACATTTTCTTTTTATCTTTGCGATTAAATCAAGATATGCCAGAGCAGGCTTTACTATTATCATATCTGCTCCCTGCTTTATATCTTCACAGGCTTCGCTTAGTACGTCAAATTCTGCCCTGTAATCCATCTGATAGGATTTTCTGTCACCAAATTTCGGCGCTGAATCCGCTGCATCTCTAAACGGTCCGTAAAAAGCCGATGAAAACTTTACTGCATAAGACATTACCGGTATATTTTCAAAACCGTTTTTATCCAGCTCTTCTCTTATTTTCGCTATTCTTCCGTCCATCATATCTGAAGGAGCTATGATATCCGCACCTGCTACAGCATGAGAAACTGCTGTTTTCGCCAGAAGCTCCAATGTTATATCATTCAATACATAACCATTTTCATCCAGAATTCCGCAATGTCCGTGGTCTGTATACTCACAGTTGCATACATCTGTTATTATAAGAAAATCAGGATATTCTTTTTTTATATATCTCACAGCTTCCTGTACTGTTCCATGCTCATTATATGCTTCACTTGCAGTATTATCCTTATGTTTCGGAATTCCAAAAAGGAGAAGTGCCTTTATTCCCAAAGACTGTACCTCGTCAAGCTCCTCTTTCAGCCTGTCCGCAGAATATCTGTATATACCGGGCATAGAAGGGATTTCTCTTTTTATATCAGTTCCTTCTTCTATAAACAACGGATATACAAGGTCATCTGTATCCAGATACACATCTCTTACCAGATTTCTCATATTTTTATTTATTCTGAGTCTTCTGTGTCTTTTAAACATATTTGTTCACCCTCTTAAATTAGTATTATGTCTTATTACTGCCTAATATTTTCCCTGCCGCTCAGGAACTCTGCACCATATTTCTTTCGCAGTACTGCAATACCCTGAAACTCGTATTTTCCATAAGATCTTTTTCATTCATCTCATTTATGTCTTTATTATCAATATAATTAAAGAAAAGCTTCAGAATTGTCCCGTGTGATACTACCAGTACATTTCCATTTCTTACAGACTTTTCTATTTTTTTTACTCCCGAGACAAATCTTCTCAGTGCATGTTCCAGACTTTCAGCATTTATCTCTTTGCTGTTATAATTTTTTATATCATTAAAATAAAACTCTGCCTGTACAGGATATTTTCTGTATATTTCCTTAATTTCCATTCCCTGCCAGTCTCCGAAATTTTTTTCATTAAATTCCTTCATGCGCTTTATTCTGTGTCTGCCTCCACTTAATATCAAAGCTGTTTCGTATGCTCTTCCCAGCTCACTGCTGTAAACCTCGTCAAATTTTATATGTCCGAGATTTTCCGCAAGCTTTTGTATATCTTCTCTTCCCTTGATTGTCAGAGGCGAGTCCAGTTCACCCTGAATTTTTTCCTCTTTGTTCCAGAGAGTTTCACCATGCCTCACAAAGTATATATTTAACTGCTCATCTTTACACATCAGGATATAACCTCACATCTTTTGTAATTTTGCAGGCTGCTTCCACAAACGGAAACATCAGTACTGCACCGCTGCCTTCCCCGAGCTTCATATTCATGAGAAATACAGGCTCAAGCTCCATTTCTTTCATCAGCCACTTCATTCCCGGTTCTTCGCTCAAATGAGAAGGAATCATATAATCCCGTGAATTTTCTGCAAGCTTATAAGCAAGAAGAGCTGATACCCCTGATATCAGACCGTCTATTACCACAGGAATCCTGTTTTTCGCACAGCCGAGAAATGCTCCGGTCATAGCTGCAATATCAAGTCCGCCCACTTTTGCCAGTACATCAAGAGGATCTGTCTTATCAGGATCATTTATTTTTATTGATTCTTTTACTACATTTTTTTTATGCTCCAGTGTCTTATCATTTATTCCGCTTCCTCTTCCGACTATTTCCTCGAGAGGTATACCGGTAAGTACATTTAATACTGCACTGCTTGTAGTTGTATTTCCTATTCCCATTTCACCAAGTGCAAAAAGATTATACCCTTTTTCTGCCAGTTCATCAACTATTTCTATACCTGTTTCTATAGCCTTTACAGCTTCTTCCTTTGTCATTGCACTTTCGCATCTTATATTCCTTGTACCGTTCTTCATAATTTTTCTGTTAATTATTCCCAGAAAATCTTTTTCGGAATCAATTCCCAAGTCTACTACCTTTACATCAGCTCCGAATGAAACTGCCAGAGAATTAACAGAAGAATTACCGCTCAGCATTGCTTCTACCACATATTGGGTAATTACCCTCTTGGAAGCACTTACCTTTTCAGCCTCTACACCGTTATCAGCTGCCATTACCAAGACTATTTTTTTATCCGGAGTGTAATTCTCCTTTATTCCTTCCAGCTGTATTGCCAGATCTTCCATCTTTCCCAGTCCTTTTGGGGTTTTTAACAGGGAATTCAGTTCTTTTTCTTTGCTGTTCATGCTTTTCCTGTTGATTTTTTTTATACCTTCTATGGTTTTCTTCAATATTTCCATATATGCCTCCCGTTTTTTCACGTACAGTTTCTGACATTAACATAACCAGAGTTCTTATTTGCATTATTTTTTAAGCGGATAAAAAATAATAAATCTGTAAAACAATGCTGAAATATCCGGCAATATTTGACCGGATTCAGATAAAACGTTACACTAACGGACTGAATTCTGATTTATTGCAATAAAGCTTTTTTCCACTCCCGCAATAAGTTTTTCAAAATCCTCATCATTATGTGCCCATGAAATAAAATGTGCCTCATATTTTGAAGGAGGAACTATTATTCCGTCCTCAAGCATTGAAGAAAAATAAATATTATATGCATTATCATCTGTAGCCATTACATCTTCGAGGTTTTCTGGCTTTTTACCGGAGAAAAATATAGTATACAGACTTCCAAGATGATTTACATTAGCTTTTATACTGTATTTTGCTATAAGTTCTTCTATTTTTCCTACAAGCTCCTTTGTTCTTTTTTCCAGAATATTATAAATTTCTCTGTTTTCTCTCAGTATATTTATAGTCTCAAGCCCTGCGCTTACAGAAACAGGGTTTCCCGATAAAGTTCCCGCATGATACACATTTCCCACAGGAGCCACCATATCCATTATCTCTTTTTTCCCGCCGAATGCCCCTACAGGAAAGCCTCCGCCTATGATTTTCCCCAATACAGTCAAATCAGGAGTAATATTATATAATTCCTGTGCTCCTCCAAGTGATACTCTGAAACCGCTTATTACTTCATCAAAAATCAAAACTATATTTTTCTCCGTACATTTTTCCCTTAATAACTTCAGAAAACTTTCTTCCGGTATCACCAGTCCCATATTAGCCGGTACCGGTTCAAGGATAATACATGCGGTATCATCTTCTGATTCCAGCATTTCAATAAGCTTTTCCCTGTTACCGAAAGGAAGTGTCACTGTATCTTTCATTACACCCCCTGTTATTCCGTTACTGTCCTGATGACCAAAAGTCAAAAGCCCGGAGCCGGCCTTTACCATCAGGGAATCCGAATGTCCGTGATAACAGCCTTCAAATTTTATTATCTTATTTTTCTGAGTATATGCCCGGGCAAGACGCACTGCTGCCATTGCCGCCTCTGTTCCCGATGTGGTCAGTCTTACTTTATCTATTGACGGATAACATTCTTTTATTAGTTCGGCAAGCTTCGCTTCTTTTTCAGTAGGGAGACCAAAAGATGTTCCTTCATCAAGACTCTTTTTTACAGCTTTAAGGACTTTTTCATTATTATGTCCCAAAAGCATTGGTCCCCATGACCCAATACAGTCAACGTATTCATTGCCGTCCACATCATAAAGTCTGCTTCCTTCAGCTTTTTCTATAAATATTGGGTATTGCCTGCCCACAGATTTGAAAGCTCTTACAGGACTGTTTACTCCTCCCGGTATTGATTTCTGAGATTTTTCAAATATTTCACCCGATTTTTTTGTATTCATCTATTCCTCCCTGATAATGATATTATTACAATACCACTGTTATTCTTATCAATTTTTAAAAGGTATTTCAAATTTCCCGATCATTTCCAAAAGTCCTTCTGTTGTGTAGTTTTTCGCTTCTATATCTACATTTACTCCGTATTTTCTGATAGTATTGCTTGTCACAGGCCCTATTGAAGCAATTACTTTTTCTTCAAGAAGCTTTTTATCGGATTCTATGCTTTCCATAAACGCTTCAAATGCTGAAGAACTCAAAAAAGTAAGAATATCACTTTTATTTATATAGTCTTCCACTTCTGTTTTATCCCTTATGATCTTTTCCGTAGTATATACTTTTAATGTCTTAAAAGCCCTGTTATGCTTTTCGGAATAAGCTGATTCATCAAATGGAGAGATATCCGAAGTTACCACAAGTATCCTGTCATTTTCTCCTGTAAATTCCACTGCCGTTTCAGTAAGCTTTTCTATTTTATACTCTTTTGGAAAAAAATCCGGAATAATTTTGTTTTTCTTGATTTCTTCAAGAGTTTTTATTCCCACTGCACCGATTTTTATATCTCCTAAAACCCTCAAATCTTTTATTTCGGCGAATAACCCCCTTACAGCATTTGCACTGTTAAACAGCACTGCTTTATAATCCTTAAAATCAGGCAGTTCAAAATCATTATATCTTATATTTATAAAGGGCAGTTCCAAAGCACTTCCGCCTGCTTCGTTTATTTTTTCGGAAAATGAATGCACCTGTTCCCGATTTCTTGTTACCAAAACAGTTTTCCCAAAAAAATCCTTTTTCTCAAACCATTTCATTTTTTCCCTTAGCTTTACCACTTCACCTATTATAATAACAGCAGGTGATTCTACATTTCTCCCAATACATATTTCTTCTATATCCTGTAATGTTCCCTCGAGCACTCTCTGTTTCGCAGTAGAACCCTTTTCTATCACAGCGGCAGTTGTACTTTTGTCCTTACCGTATTTTTTAAGCTCCTGAGATAT
>JAITVW010000026.1 GCA_031285605.1 Fusobacteriales bacterium
CCATTTTTAAAATTGAAATTTTCTTCATATATTTCCATATAACCGAAAATTTCTGTATTTTTGCCGCAAAAGCTGTAATCTTATCTGTTAAAGTCTTTTATTGATCTTTCTATATCTCTCTTCTGATCTTTTCTTTTCAGGTCTTCCCTTTTATCATAAAGCTTCTTACCTTTGGCCAGACCCATCTCTACCTTGACCAGTCTGTTTTTGGTATATATGTTAAGAGGGATCAGAGTATAGCCCTTTTCAGCTGTTTTACCCGTTAATTTTTCTATCTCTTTTCTGTGAAGAAGCAGTTTTCGCACTCTTGTTTCCGGAAGATTATTTATATTTCCGAATTCATAATTACTTACATGCATATTCATAATAAAGACTTCATTTTTTATTATTCTTATGAAACTTTCTTTTATGCTTACTTTTCCGTTTTTTATGGATTTTACTTCCGTACCGTGAAGCTCTATTCCTGCTTCCAATTTTTCTTCTATAAAATAATCATGAAAGGCTTTTTTGTTTCGCGCTATATTCATAATATTCTCCTATTCTTCATCGTCAACCACAAACATCTGCCCTGCCACATCAGACTCAAGAATTCTTCCTATATCATCTTTTGTACTTTTAGCTCTGTATACATCCAAATTTTTATTGTCTATTATTTCTATTACCGCATAATATTTTTTCCCTGTAGTTCTTTTTATATTAAAACTAAATGTTTTTACAGTATCTGCTTTCCCTGCATGCTTTATGGAATAATCATTATAGAATACCTCATCAGCAGGATAATCTGCCAATAAAGGATCATATTCAAATACTGTTACTGCTGCATCTCCATTTTTTATCGCAGGAATGTTTCTGCTTATTTTTAATTTAAGTGTAACCTTTACAGTGACTGCTTTATCGCTTTTTGGTTCTTCAGGCGTTGTTTCCTTTTTTGTTGTTTTAGGTGTAACTCTTGGTGCAGCTTTTGGAGCTGCAGTTTCTTCCGGCTTTATTACAGAATCTTCAAGTACATTTTCAGTAAATCCCGGTATAAAAATCAATATAAACAATGTAAAAATCAGCTTTTTCATATTTTCACCTTTCCTTCCAAAAAATTATTCCTTATATGGAATTACTTCTATTTCCATTTTTTCAAAACCAGCATTCGTTACAAATACTTTTAATGTATTTCCCATTGTATATTCCTGACCGTTATGCGTATTTATCATTTTGTAATTTTCTTCATCATACAAATAGTCATCCTGTTCCCCATGTATATTATAAACCACTTCCACATGATTTTCCAGTTCCATAAATATTTTACTTTTATTCATTCCGCTTATTCTTGCTACAAATACTTCTCCGATTTTATCCTGCATATATTCAATCAGTTTTATTTTTACACTTTCCTCTTCCATTCTGTCAGCATCTCTTTCAGTCTTGGAAATATGCTTAGAAATCACTTCATATTTAGAAAGCATTTCTTCTTTTTCCTTTTCTTTTATAAATTTTTCCAGAGATTTTCCGAGTACTCTGTGTACTATCAAATCGGAATATCTTCTTATCGGCGATGTAAAGTGCAGATAAAACTTCGATGACAATCCGAAATGCCCCAGATTCTTATTATTATATCTGGCTCTCTGCATCGCTCTCAGTATCAGTTTATGTATCAGATAGCCCTCGTCAAGATCTTTTGTCTTTTCTATTATAGTCTGAAATTTTCCGGGATGAATATCTTCCAGATTTTTAAGATGATATCCGAATTTTATCAGTGTATCGTTCAATGTTTTTATCTTTTCTTTGTCAGGATTCTCGTGAACCCGGTATACAGCAGGAATTTCTTCCCAGAATAATTTTTCTGCCACAGCTTCATTAGCTGCAACCATAAAATCCTCTATTATTCTCTCAGATTCCCCTCTTTTTCGCAGTTCTATGTCTTTTACACTTTTGTCATCATTTAATACCACTTTTATTTCAGGAAGCTCAAAATCTATACTTCCTCTTCTTTTTTTAGTTTCCCTCAAAAGATTTGATAACTCAAGCATTTCAGAAACCATCTCTTTTATGTCCTGATATTCTGTATTTGCTTCTTCAGATTCTACTATGATTTCATTTACTTTTGAATATGTCATTCTGTGTTTTGATTTAATTACAGACTTATAAAAATCATTTTTTACTACTTTTCCACTGTGATCAAAATCTATTTCAGCGGAAAAAGTCAGCTTATCCTCATTAGGATTAAGTGAACACAGATCATTGGAAAGCTTTCTCGGAAGCATTGGTATCACTCTGTCTACCAGATATATTGAATTACCTCTCTTTAAAGCTTCTTCATCCAGTTTTGTTTTCTCTTTCACATAGTGAGAAACATCAGCTATACTTACTATCAGCTTAAATCCCGCAGAAGATTTTTTTACATAGACTGCATCATCCAGATCTTTTGCGTCAGAACCGTCTATTGTTATGATATCCAGATCTCTAAGATCCTTTCTTCCTTTCAGATCAGAGATTTCTACTTTTGCGGCTCTTGCCAGTTCCTCTTCTATCTCCTCGGAAAATTCCTCGCTTATTCCGTTATTAATGAGAATGGCATTTATAAGAGCTTCTGTATTATGCGGATCCCCCAGAATACTTATTATCTCACCTTCGGGTTTTCTGTCTTCATCTCCCCAAAAATAAATTTTTACTGCAACAAGGTCTCCGTTTTTAGCTCCTCTTATCTTTTTCTTACTGACATAAATATCCCTTCCCATTGCTTCTCTGGGCAGAACAAAACCAAAATTATCATTTTGCTGGTAAACTCCGATTACCACATTCTTAGCTCTTTCAACTATTTTATATACTTCACCTTCTCTGCTCTTTCCTGACTTAGCCTCCTTCAAAATTCTTACAAGAACAGTATCACCATTCATTGCTCCTTTTAAATAAGGCCCGGGAATAAATATGCTGTTTTCCCCTTCCAGATCCAAAAATCCGAATTTTCCTGTTGTAATAGAAATATCACCTCTTATATACCCTTCTTTTTCAGGAAGTGTATATTTACCGCTTTTTACCAGAAGTATTTCACCTCTGTCTATCCATTCTTCCAGAATCTGTTTATTTTTTTTTCTGCTTTTTTTAGACCATCCAAGACTGCTGACAATTTCATTGTAAGTCATGGATCTATGTTCTAAAATTTCTTTTAAATCTTTTAATTCTCTCATATTTTTACTCTCTCTTTTTTCTTTTTAGTTAATAGATCATTTCTAAAAGCCAGTGTGTTAGGATGTATCAGAGATACTTTTTTTATAA
>JAITVW010000037.1 GCA_031285605.1 Fusobacteriales bacterium
AAAAAAACAAATATTATTTGTATAGGGAAACAGCTGTAAAATACTAAAAAAACATTTTTTTTACAAAAAATTAAGCCTTTGTTTTCAAGGGTTCTAGAAGACTGTATAAAAAAAATCAAAAAAATATCAAAAATATTGTTGACGAAAGTTTTTTTTTATGATATTATCTAATTCGTCTTGAGAGGATATGAAAAAGCTTGATAATAAGCACCTCAAACTATGCGCCCTTCGTCTAGTGGTCAGGACCTCGGGTTTTCATCCCGGTAACAGGGGTTCGATCCCCCTAGGGCGTACCAAACTTAAATTTTTACGGTCGCTTAGCTCAGTTGGGAGAGCACCTGCCTTACAAGCAGGGGGTCACTGGTTCGAGCCCAGTAGCGACCACCATTTAAGAAATATTTGGTTTATATAATTCAAGGCACCCTGTGGGGGTGTAGCTCAGCTGGTTAGAGCGCTGGCCTGTCACGCCAGAGGTCGCGGGTTCGAGCCCCGTCACTCCCGCCAACAATTTGATATTTGTGCCGCTTTAGCTCATTTGGTAGAGCAGCTGACTTGTAATCAGCAGGTGGTTGGTTCGAATCCGACAAGCGGCACCATTTAATTTTCTGGTGAGGTTCCCGAGCGGTCAAAGGGATCAGACTGTAAATCTGACGGCTACGCCTTCGAAGGTTCGAATCCTTCTCTCACCACCATTTTTTTAAAAAAATTTTGAAAATATATAGTCATAATTCTGAGGAGGCTTAATAAACAATGGTTAGAAAAATAAAAAAACCAGGGGCATCACAAGGCGGACAGCAAGATATCATTAGACAGGCTCAGCAAATGCAGCAGGAAATGTTAAAAATACAGGAAGAGCTAAAAGGTAAAACAGTGGAGACATCAGTAGGCGGCGGAGCAGTAACTATAAAAGCAAATGGTCAAAAGCAGATTTTAGGAATGAATTTATCATTGGATATATTAAAAGATGCTGTAGAGGATGAAGATACTTCTATAGTAGCAGACATGATTATAAATGCAGTAAATGAAGTATTGGAAAAAGCTGAAGAGCTTGCTGAAAAAGAAATGGAGCTTGTAACAGGTGGAGTGAATATTCCAGGTTTATTCTAAAAATTGATATTATAAAATGACACCACTATGGTGTTTTTTTTTATTTTGTAATTTTTATATGATAATTATATTTTAAAGTATCTAAAAATATTTTTTTGGAATAAAAAAGCCAATTTTCTATTTTAATTTGTTTATATTAAGCAAATACCACTTTATATTGATTATTTTGTGTTACAGAAAAATATCCGGAATCATTCTATGAGATTATATCTTAGTATAAGTGGAACATTTACAGTAAATAAAAAAATGATAATTTTTATTATTGGTTTTATTTGCCATGTTAAAAAAATATGTATTTGATCAGTATATTCAAAGGCTTTATTTATATGAACCATATTTTTTTATGTATAAATTTAAATGTACAAATATAAAAAAAATATACATTCCCGAAAAGTAATGAAATCAATATTGAAATATTAATTATAGCTAGTATATACAAGTAAATTTGAAATATAGTTTGAATTTTTTATGAATAGTTTGTATACTACATATAGGTTTATTAATATTGAAAAATACTATATATAGTGTTCGTGAAGGAGAGATATAGATGAAAAAGATAATAAAATTTGAAAAAAATGATTGTAATCCATGTGCAATGGTATCAGATTTATTAGATAAAAGCGGTGTGGAATATGAAAAAGTAAATCCATTTGACAGCCCTGAGCTGGCTGTAAAATATAAAATCAGATCAGTTCCCACAGTAATACTGCTTGAACATGATCAGGAATTAAGAAGAACTGTAGGGTTCAAACCGGAAGAATTAAGAGAAATTACAGACTCTTTATAAATAACAGGTGGCAAAAGATATTGGATATCACCTTGCCGCCTTTTATTATCTAAGGAAAGCGAGGTTATGATATGAAATATATATATTATGACTCTAAAACAGGTAATGTAGAAAGATTTATAAATAAAATACGGTCTTTGAAAAGTTGGATTTTTATTAAAATAAATGAAGAAACTGTTGCTGAAAACCAAGGACATCTTGTGACGTTTACCACTAATTTTGGTGAAGTATCAAAAACAACAGAAAAATTTCTTCTGAAAAACAATGAAAAGATGCTGAGTGTGTCATCAAGCGGCAATATGAACTGGGGGAAATTATATGCTCTGGCAGCAGATAAAATATCAGAACATTACAATATACCTGTTATTTTGAAATTTGAACTGACAGGCTTGAATTCGGAAGTGGAAACATTTATAAGAAAAGTGGAGGAAATAAGATGACAGTAAAAAAATGGATATTTCTCAATAATGAGATAATGATAAAAAAAGATGATGAGTTTCAGCTGGAGAAAGATAAAGAAGCAGTAAAATCATATTTTCTGGATTATGTAAATAAAAATACTGTATTTTTTTACACTTTGAAAGAAAAGATTGATTATCTCATAGAAAATGATTATTATATTGATTTTTACAAGATGTATACCTTTGATGAGATACAAAAAGTGTTTACACTGGTATATGATAAAAAATTCAGATTCCCGTCATTTATGAGTGCATTTAAGTTCTACCAGAGTTATGCACTGAGAGATGATTCCGGAGAAAAGTTTTTGGAGAGATATGAAGACAGAATAGCAGTTATTTCATTATATCTTGGGCAGGGAAATCTTACACAGTCGCTGGAATATGCCGAAATGCTGATAAATCAGGAATACCAGCCTGCTACGCCTACATTTTTGAATTCAGGGAAGAAAAGATCAGGAGAATTAGTATCGTGTTTTCTGGATGAAATCGGTGACAGCCTGAACGGAATAGGATATGCCGTTGATTCTGCCATGAAACTTTCGTCAATAGGCGGAGGAGTGGCGCTTAATCTCTCGAAACTGAGAGGAAGGGGAGAATCTATCAAGGGAGCGGAAGGAAGAGCAAGCGGAGTACTTCCTGTAATGAAAATACTTGAGGATATTTTCTCTTATGCGAATCAGCTTGGTCAGCGAGCCGGTGCGGGTGCTGTATATCTTAATGTATTTCATTCTGATATAGAAGAATTCCTTGACTGTAAGAAGATAAACGTAGATGAAAAAGTAAGAATAAAATCATTATCAATAGGAGTTATAATTCCTGATAAATTTATGGAGCTGGCAGAAAAAGACGAGCCTTATTATGTATTTCAGGCTCATACGGTATTTCAGGAATATGGAAAATATCTTGATGATATGGATATGAATAAAATGTATGAGGAACTGGCAGATAATCCAAATGTAAAAAAGAAAAAACTGAATGCAAGACACCTGCTTGTAAAAATAGCACAGACACAAAAAGAAAGCGGATATCCTTATTTATTCTTCAAAGATAACGCAAATAGCGAACATGCTCTAAAAGATACGGGAGAAGTAAAATTTTCAAATCTTTGTACAGAGATAATGCAGCTTTCGGAAGTTTCAGAGATTGGAACATATTATGAAGAAGATACGGTAAGAAGAGGAATCTCATGTAATCTCGGGTCACTGAATATAGTAACTGTAATGGAAAATAAGAGAATAAAAGAGGCTGTAAAAACAGCAATGGAATCTCTTACAATGGTTTCTGACCTTACAAATATAGACATGGTTCCTTCTATAAAAAAAGCAAACGAAGAGCTGCACAGTGTGGGACTTGGAGCAATGAACCTTCACGGTTTCTTTGCAAAAAACTTTATAATGTATGAAAGCAGAGAAGCTCTGGATTTCTGTAATGTATTTTTTATGATCGTAAATTATTATTCAATAGAAAAATCAATGGAAATAGCCAGAGACAGAAATAAGAGATTTAAAGACTTTGAAAAATCGGAATATGCAAAAGGAACTTATTTTGATAAATATACAGGGCATGAATACATGCCTAAAACAGAAAAAGTAAAAGAGCTTTTTGACGGGATTCATATTCCTGCAAAGGAAGACTGGGAAATTCTTAAAGGACAGGTTATGAAAAACGGAATGTATCATGCATACAGAATGGCAATAGCTCCGAATCAGTCTACTTCTTATATATTAAGCTCTACAGCGTCTGTAATGCCTGTGGTGGATACTATAGAAGTAAGGGAATACGGAGACAGCACAACATTTTATCCTATGCCGTACCTGACAAATGATAATTATTTTTTTTATAAGTCAGCATATGACATGGATCAAAAAAGTCTGATAAAACTGGTCTCTGTTATTCAGAGGCATGTTGATCAGGGGATATCAACAATTTTATATACGAACAGCAGTGATAATACAAGAGATATGGCAAAATATTATGTATATGCCCATAAAATGGGTCTTAAATCACTGTATTATACAAGAACGAGAAAAGCCGTAATAGATGAATGCGTATCGTGCGCGGTTTAGAAAAGGAAAGGCGGAAATAAATATGGAAAAATATACTGCGGTTAACTGGAATACACCGGAAAATGATTATGTGGAAATGTTTTGGGAGCAAAACCTGAAACAGTTTTGGATAGATACGGAATACATACCTTCAAAGGATATAGATTCATGGAATTCACTGGAACGGGAAATGAGAGAGGCATATAAAAAAGCACTGGGCGGACTTACACTTCTTGATACATTACAGAGTCACACAGGAATGCCGAAAGTAATAGATCATATAGATTCGCTTCAGAATAAATCTGTGCTGTCTTATATGTGTATGATGGAAACTATTCATGCGAAATCATATTCGACAATATTTACTACTGTGGCAACTACTCCGGAGATAAATGAAATATTTAACTGGGTACAGGAAAATGAATATCTTCAGTTTAAGGCAGGAACAATAGATTCTTATTATAGAAAATTAGATAAAAAAGACGCTACTGACGAGGAAGCATTTATGGCTCTGAGTTCGTCTGTATTGCTGGAAACATTTTTATTCTACAGCGGATTTTTTCTTCCTCTGTGGCTTGCAGGTCAGGGACAGATGACGGCCAGCTGTGATATAATAAAAAAAATAATAGCGGATGAATCAATACACGGGGTGTTTGTAGGGCTTCTGGCACAGGAATTCTTCAAAAAATTTACTCCTGAAGATCAAAAAAGAATAGAGAAAAATCTAAAAAATCTTATGTATGTACTGTATGAAAATGAATTAAAATATACTGATGAGGTTTATACGGAAATAGGCTTATCAGGTGATGTAAAAGAATATATAAGATATAATGCAAATAAAGCACTGATGAATCTGGGATTCGATGAAGAATTTGAAGTGAAAGAAGTGAATCCGATAGTATTAAACGGACTTAATATGGAAACAACACAGCATGATTTTTTCTCTAAAAAATCTACAAATTATGAAAAAGCTCTGGAAATAGTACATTTACATGATGATGATTTTGATTTTGGGACTGACACAGATATTGATATATAATAAATTTTGGAAAAGAACCGGCTAAAATAAGCCGCTTTTTTCTTATCTGCGGATAAGCACAAATCTTTACAGAAGAATGCAGGAAACAGATTTTAATTTTTTAGCGAAAAAGACTGGATTTTTATTGTTAATTCAGGTATTATTTATATTAAGCATAAAAATAAAATTTTAGGAGGAAAACAGAAAATATAACAAAATGGATTATAAAACAGCAGCCAAAAACCTTATTATATATCAAAAAGAATCAAATTCAAAGTAAGCAGCGAGAAAGAGGCGTCTGTATTTTCAAAAGATGTAAATATAGGGGAAATTCAGGGATTACTTGCAGATGAAGGACTGAATTCCGCAGGATTTGTAAAAATATTGAATAATCTGAATTATGATAATTTTTTAATAGACTTTTTTATGGATGATCCTGATTCAGGCTATGGAATTTATGCTCTCAGATATATTCAGGGTGATGATTCCGCTATTGTTATTCAGATTACAAAAGAAAATAATGTTTATAAAATAACAGAAGTAATAAACTATAAATAAAGGAGCTGATGAAAAAATGTTAGATATAAAAAAGATTTATCAGGAAATTGACAGGAGATATGATGAGATAGTACAGATTAGAAGATATCTGCACATGCATCCGGAGCTTTCTTTTAATGAAGCGGGGACAGCCGCATATATTGCTGATTTTTATAAAGGGAAAAATGTGGAGATAGTGACTGGTATAGGCGGAGGAAATGGGATAGTGGCAACTCTGAAAGGGAAAAATCCCGGAAAAACAGTGGCGATAAGAGCAGATTTTGATGCACTTCCCATTCAGGAAGAAAACGATATAGAATACAAATCACAGAATCCCGGAGTTATGCATGCCTGCGGGCATGACGGGCATACTGCATATCTTATGGTTCTTGCAGATATTCTTACAGGAATGAAAGAGAACATAGAAGGTACAATAAAGTTCGTGCATCAGCCGGCAGAAGAGACACCTCCCGGCGGAGCAAAGACAATTATGGAATCAGGTATTTTAGATGATGTAGACTCGATATTCGGTATTCATGTAATGACAACAGTACCTCTTGGTACTGTGGGATATCATTCGGGAGTAACGCAGGCGGGAAGATCATATTTTAAAGTAAGAATTAACGGAAAAGGCGGGCATGGGTCAATGCCGCACCTGTCGAATGATCCTATAGTGGCAGCTTCACATTTTGTGGTGGGAGTTCAGTCTATAGTAAGCAGAAGAGTTAATCCTCTGGAAACAGCAGTGGTAACTATCGGTTCTTTCGACGGGAAAGGATCATTTAATGTAATAAATGACTATGTGGAGCTTGAAGGTGATGTAAGAACTTTGTCCGGTGAGGTAAGAGAACAGGTAAAAGAAGAATTTGAAACAATACTGGACGGAATAATGAAAGCCTGTAAATGTACATATGAATTGATTTATTCGCATGATTATCCGGTTCTGGTAAATAATCCGGAAATGACAGAGCTTGTGGTTAATGCTGTAAAAAATTCGGAGCTTGATGAAGTAAAAGCCTTTTTGGACTGCGGACAGATAACAGGTTCTGAGGATATGGCTTATTATCTGGAGAAGATTCCGGGAGCATATTATTATGTAGGCGCAAGACCGGAAGGAGATGTCTGGTATCCGCATCATCACCCAAAATTCAATATTGATGAGGAAAGCCTGAGAATTTCGGCTAAAACAATGGCGGCAGTAATAAAAGAATATGTGGAAAAATAATTATAATCAGTACTTTGTTTTATAAATATCCGGATTTAATATTAATCGAAAACAGGTACAAAATGATTGAAAGGAAATAAAATGAAATTAAAAAGGTCTGTAATAAGTGTAGCACCCATGGTAGATAAAACAGACAGATATTTTAGAAATTTTGTTCGTATGATAAATAAAGATGTTCTGTTATATACAGAAATGATCACTGCACAGGCAGTTATACACGGCGATCCGGAGCATATTCTGGGCTTTGATGAAGCAGAACACCCGATAGCGCTTCAGATAGCTGCTACGACTCCTGAGGATGCATATAAAGCAGTAAAAACAGCTGAAAATTATGCTTACGATGAAATAAATCTAAATGTGGGATGTCCGTCAGACAGAGTTTCGGGAAATATGATGGGGGCGTGTCTTATGGCTTATCCGGAACTTGTTCTGGACATCTTGAAAGCAATAAAAGAGGCTACAGGAAAAACTGTTACTATAAAACACAGAATAGGGATAGATGGTAAAGGAATACTTCCTGATAATGCAGAAAAAACGCTTTTTGATAAATATGAAGACATGCTGAATTTTATTAATATTATAGAAAAGGCAGGAGCAGACAGATATACTGTACATGCCAGAATAGCAGTTCTGGCGGGACTTGATCCAAAGCAGAACAGGGAAGTTCCTCCGCTCAGATATGATGAGGTATACAGGCTGAAAGCTGAAAAGCCGTATATGCAGATTGAAATAAACGGAGGAATAAAAACAAAAGAAGGTATAACAGAACATCTTAAATATGTGGACGGTGTTATGATAGGCAGGGAATTTTATGATAATCCCATGCTTTTGGCAGAAATCAATTCTTTCTATAATAACGGCGAAGAGAATATTTCAAGATATGAAATATTGGAAAAAATGATTCCTTATTTGGAAAAAATGGAAATGAATAATAAAAAAACTCATTTATTTTTACGGCATACATTGGGACTTTTTCACAATGTAAAAGGAAGTAAGTATTGGAAGAACAGTATAAACTCTCAAAATCTGAAAAATAATAAAGGAAGTCTCATTATTCGTGAAATCTTAAAAAGTGTCAGAAAATGTGAAGTTTAATTAATAAAAGAATATTTTAATTTGATTATCAAATTATTTTCTTTACTTGACAATTTTGTGGAATATTGTAAAATAGAGCTATAAATAATTAATAACAAGTGTATAAAATAAAAAAGTAAATTTTTCACAAAAGGGAGATGTAAATATGAAAATAATGGTAGTAGGCTGTACACATGCAGGAACAGCTGCAATATTAAATGTTAAAAGAATAAATCCTGATGCAGACATAACCGTATTTGAAAGAAACGACAATATATCATTTTTATCTTGCGGAATTGCATTATATGTAGGAGGAGTAGTAAAAGACCCTCAGGGATTATTTTATTGTTCACCTGAAAAATTGAAAGAATTAAATGTAAATACAAAAATGAAACATGATATTATCAGTATAGATATAAAAGGAAAGAAAGCTGTAGTGAAAAATCTGAATACAGGACTGGAATTTGAAGAGGCTTTTGATAAACTGATAATTACTTCCGGTTCTTGGCCTGTTATTCCAAGAATTGAAGGAATAGACATGGATAATATTTTACTTTCTAAAAATTTTGATCATTCAAATAAGATTATTGAAACAGCTAAAAGCTCAAAAAAAGTAGTGGTAGTGGGAGCCGGATATATAGGTGTGGAGCTGGTTGAAGCATTTAGAGAGGAAGGAAAAGAAGTAGTACTTATAGATGCAGAGAACAGAATTCTAAGTAAGTATCTGGATAAAGATTTTACTGATGTAGCTGAGAAAACTTTCAGAGAACACGGAATAACAGTAGCAGTATCTGAAAAAGTAATGAAATTTGAAGGTGAAAACGGAACTGTAAAAAGAGTAATTACCGATAAAAATACATATGAAGCTGATATGGTAATTATGAGTGTAGGTTTCAGACCAAATACTGATATATTCAAGGGGCAGCTTGATATGCTTCCAAATGGTGCGATAAAAGTAGATGAATATATGAGAACAAGTGATAAAGATGTAATGGCTGCCGGAGACTGCTGTTCTGTTTATTATAACCCTACAAGAGAATATATGTACATCCCTCTTGCTACAAATGCAGTAAGAATGGGGACACTTGCGGCAGTTAATCTTGAAAGTGACAGAATAAAGCATCCGGGAACACAGGGAACTTCGGGAATAAAAATATATGAAAATAATATGGCATCTACAGGAATTACAGAAGAAGAGGCTGAGAAAAAAGGAATAGATACAGATATAGTTTATGCTGTAGATAACTACAGACCGGAATTTATGCCTGAATATGAGAAAGTAACATTAAAGGTTGTTTTTGAAAAGGCTTCAAGAAGAATAATAGGAGCACAGCTGAATTCAAAAGCTGATCTGACTCAGTCAATAAATACAATATCTGTATGTATACAAAATAATATGACTGTTGATGAACTGGCATTTATAGATTTCTTCTTCCAGCCGCATTTTAACAAACCTTGGAATTTTCTGAACCTTGCAGGGCTGAATGCCTTGAAGTAAAACAAAGTATAAGTAAAAACAATAGATGAGAATCGGATTTTATATAAAAACTAATCCGGTTTTTTTATTTCAGTCAATAATTTTAAAGTGATTATGATATATTTATTTTTAGAAAAATTGACATATGTAATATGGAAATAGACATATTAAGTTTAATAGCAAAATAAAAAATTTTCTTCTTTTACTAACGGGAATATTAAATTATATTACAGAGTAATCTAAAAATTAAGTATGATATAAATTTCAGATAATAGAAAAATCAGAACCATATTTCTACTTTTACAGAAGGTTCTGATTTTTTATATTATTTATTTTTTCTCATAAGGATAAATCTTAACGCCGTGAACGACTCTGCTTACCTCTCCGGTAGGACACGGATCGTCAGGATTAAAGCCGAGGCTTTCAGATTTGGTATATGCAAAGAGCTGTGCAAAATATATGTAAATAAAGGCATTTATTATCTCGGGATATCCTGCAAGTGTAGAGTTATTAAATGAAATATAATAAACTACGTTTGATTCTATCTCTTTGTCATGTTTTACATCAAGGGCAGCAAGATATTTTTTGCTTTTTTCATCATGCATCTGTTTAATCAGGTCAATTTCATACTTTCTTGTGTAATTACAGTTTGACATAAGATTTATTACTAAAGTTTTTTCATTAACTATTGATTTTGGTCCATGTCTGAAGCTAAGCGGTGAATTATAGAAAACATTCAGTTTACCGCCTGTGAGTTCAAGACATTTTAGTGTTGCTTCTTCGGAAAGAGCTCTGAGTGTTCCGCTTCCCAGATATACGATTCGTTCTATATCCAGACTGATGAGTTCTTTTATATATTTTTCAAAGTTTGTCTCCTGATTTTCTATTTCTTTTATTGTATTTTCTATCATAGTTCTTAATTCTGTGCCGTCAATGCTTCCGAAAATGTAAAGTCCGCTTAAAAGCATGCATGTAAAGCTGCTTGTCATAGCAAATCCTTTATCATTGGAAGCTTTAGGAGTATACCATACATAAGTTTTTTTCTTACCTTTGGAATTTTGTGAAAGAGCTCCTTCTTCACTGCATGTAATAACAAAGTGGGCGATATCGTCTACAAGCTGATCTGCAAGATCCACAGCTGCAAGACTTTCAGGACTGTTACCCGATCTTGCAAAAGAAACAAGCATAATTTTATCATCTTTTTTCAAATAAGTTTCCGGATTTTCCACTATATCAGTAGTGGCAATGGAACGGAAATTATCTTTTACATTAGGTAAGAGAGTATTTCCTACGAATTCTGAAGTTCCGGCACCTGTAAAAATAATTTTTCTTTCATCTGCATTTACTGATTTTAAAAAGTTTCTGATCTCTTCGTTTTTCTGACTAAGAGAATCAAGCAGCTCAATCCACAATTTTTTTTGCTGTTTGATTTCTTTAATTGTTTCATATTTTAATTCCATGGTTTCCTCCTAAAATTTTTTGATAAAATAAAAAATAAATGTTTTAAAAATGTCTTCTGTTATTATCCAGAGTTACTTCAAACTGAAATCTGTCGCCTC
>JAITVW010000040.1 GCA_031285605.1 Fusobacteriales bacterium
AATGATTATATAAACAGAAAAAATAATCAAGGAATATTAGATTTAAAAAAAGAAACAGAAGTTAACGGATTGCCGGCAAATACAGTAATAATAGTAAGAGATGAAACAGGCAAAGAACTCAGAGATAATAATTTTGCTGAATATTATTACTCAAAATCCCCGGAAGAACAAGCAGAACTGGCTAGGCTGTCGGCAATAAATAATGAATTAGGGAGTAAATTGAGTAATGCCAAAACATCGGAAGAAAAAAAGAAACTGGAAAAAGAATTAGAGCAGAATCAGCAGGCAATGAATGCTATTGTTTACAGTAAAATGACTTATAATGAATATTATACAGGAAAATCATTAGTAGAATCAGCCTTAAGCTATAAGGACGGAGTATTAGTAGTAGATAAAAATAAAATGTTAGGCGAAGTAGAAAAGGCGGATACTGCTAAAGGAATGGAAGTAGGAAGGATAGAAGGAGGAGTTTCGCAACAGACAGTTCAGGATATAAAGAATAAATATGGAACGTCAAGTATATCAGGAAGTGATACTATTCCTAAAGATGATGTTTTTACTGAGTATAATGTAAATGATAGTATGGCAACCAAGATAGTTAATCAGAATAGAAGAGATGAATTTCTTTCTCAAGTTGAAAATAAAAAACTTCGTAATTTAATTGAATCTGATTATAGAGAAAATGGTTCGGTTAATGATGGAGGAGTAGCTACAGTAATAGGATTAGATGTTGGAGAAAGTGACCATATAAAAAAATCTAGAGATCTGTATGATGCATATAGAAAAGTATTGAACCAGTCAGATAAAGCAAAACTTAATATTAAAAATGCAGCTAAAGCTGGGAATGATATAAGCAAATTATATGAAAATAAAGATATTATTCTCAACGAAAGAGAAGAAAAAGTAATTAAGGAATTGATTGAAAATTTGAGAAATGGAAGAGCAAATTTTTTTAATAACTAAGTAATCAGATTGGAGAGTTATGGGATTTGGAAATGAGATATTAAAAAAAATAATTGGAGATATAACTAAGGAGAGTACAATTGAAGAAATTCTTAGTTATTTAGATAATGAATTTAAAAAAGAAGATATTGATATAGAAAGAATTAGTACTTTTTTGTTAGATTTAAAATGGACTTTAAAAGAAAAGAATATGGAAGAAGAATTTGAAATGATTGAGAATATTTATTTATTAAATGAAAATAATATGATGAAATTAATTAATTCAACTAATTCTAATTTCCTTTTTATGATGAGAAAATTTTATGCAAAATCAGACTTTTTAGAATTTTATCTTATAGTTTTAAAAAAAATGGGTACAATCATTATCAAAAACAATCTTCTAGAATTATTGGGTGGGGAATTTATAGAATTAGGTATTCAAATTAAAAATTATATACTATATTTAAAAGATAAAGATGAGTATTTTCAATTATATAAAGATGAAATATTGGAGTATAATGTTTTTAGAGAAGTTCTGCAACCATTTATAAATAATATTATCAATAATAATATGGTTAATAAAATATCGAAATTGTTGATATTCTTTGATAGAATGGCACAAAGCCCAGATAAAGATGTAAAAGTTTTACTTGTAGATAGTGTTATAGAAGGCGGATGGTTAGAAAAAAACGACATAGTTGAAAAAAATATCAAGAATTTTGGAGATAATTTTTTAATATTATATGCTTTAGTCTATGATGGACGGGTATTTTTAAGAAACAGCAGTATTTGGAATGAAGTAAAAAGAAGAAATTTAAAAATCGAATAATCAAAAATCAATAAGGATAATGTCGTTAATTTGATATTGTCCTTTTTATCATCATTAATGCAGACAAATGTAGGATAAAACTTAATAGTAGACGCCAAGAATTTTGAAGCGAGAGCGGGAGAAAATACATACAGGAATAACAGCAAATCAAGTTCGACAGGTGGGAGTGTAGGCTATGATGTAGCTCAACAAACACAGATTCCAAAACATATGACAACACAGTAATAAATGCAGGAGGCACATTCCAGCTAACTACAAAGGAAGACGCAGTATTTGCAGGAGCGAATGTAACAGCAGATAAAATAAATTTTGATATTGGAAGAGATTTGAGTATAATATCCTTACAGGATGAATACAAGTCAGATGGAAAGAATTATGGAGCCGGAATAGGATACGGACAGAACAATATAACAACAGGAAAGCCGGAAATAGGGAACTTAACAGGAAATATAAGTTATAGCCAGAATAATGCAGAAAGTAAATGGGTAAATAATCAGACATCAATAATAGCTGAAAACGGTGGGAATATAAAGGTAGGGGAGACACTTACAAATACCGGAGCAATAATAGGAAGTCTGAATGAAGAAAAGAAATTAAGTATAGAAGCAGAAAAAGTAGTGATTTCTAACCTGGAGGATTATAACAGAGGAGAAAATGCAGGTATAAATGTCAGCGGAATAGGTTTTAATAACAAAGCACCGATAGGACAGACAGGAGTGCAGTATGGAAGTCATGACAAGGAACAGGACAGTAAAGCAACATTTATAAATACGGAAGTAACGGAAGCAGGGAAGAAGCTGAATCTTGAGGAGCTTGGAATAAATACGGATATAAATAAGGCACAGACAGTAACAAAAGATGAAGTGACAGAATAGATAGATACGAATCTTTATACGGATTTATTAAATGAAGGAACGAGAAAACAGTTTACGGAAGATGTAAGAAAAGCAGGACACGGGATACTGGATATAATAGATTCGGCAGGCAGGGATAATTTAAGATATGAAGAAGCGAGAACAGAGAGATATGGGCAGTATTATATAGAGAAAAATCCACAGATGGCAGAATTTATGAAGGACCCTGACAGTAAGAGTGCGTCAGAAATAGAACAGCTGACAAAAGATTATATAAAGTATATGACAGGAAAAGATGTAGAAGTAATATTGACAGCTACGGGGGAAGGTTCTGGGTATATAAATGGAAATCAGTCAAAAGAAGGAAAAAAAGATGTATTTATATTAGATATATCTCAAATAGCTCTGGAAGAAAGTGTAGCTACAATATACGGACATGAAACAAATCATGTGGATGATAACAGAAGAGGGAGAGAAGGGCATAATGAGCTGGATTCAGATTCAGCAGGAGACAGACTAAGTGAAATACTGGGAGAAACAGGGCAAAGCAAAGATTTTGATATAAATAAATGGCTAAGTAATGAAGAAAATACAAATTCGTTGCTAAGCGGCAAAGATAAGCTGGACAACCA
>JAITVW010000065.1 GCA_031285605.1 Fusobacteriales bacterium
TATTCAGATCCAAGCGGTATATTAAATATTATAAATAAAATCAGTAATAATGTCCAGACAATATCGAAAAATACAGCCGGATAACATTATTTATCAGCTGTATTCTATATGATATTTAAGAATTTATAATTCAAAATCTTCTTTTTTCAATGCCGGAAACAAAAGAACATCTCTTATAGAAAAAGAATCAGTAAGCAGCATAGTAAGTCTGTCGATTCCTATTCCAAGACCGCCTGCAGGCGGCATACCGTATTCCAGAGCTCTTATATAATCCAGATCTGTCTCGTGAGCTTCGTCATCCCCGGCTTCTTTCATTTTTTCCTGTGCATCAAATCTTTCTTTTTGCTCAACAGGGTCATTTAATTCGGAAAATGCATTGGCATGCTCTCTTCCATATATAAACATTTCAAATCTGTCTACGAAATCAACGGAATCTTTTTTATTTTTTGAAAGAGGAGAAATCTCTTTGGGATATTCTGTAATAAATGTAGGATTCATAAGTGTAGCTTCTACTTTTTCTTCAAACAGAAGATTTAGAAGACCGTATTTAGTATAGATTTTATCTTTTTCCAAAAGAATATCCATTGATTTTACCAGATTCAGTGCTTCTTCATCATTGTTTATGCTGTCAAGATCGAATCCTGTAGCATCTTTTACTGCATCCTTCATTTTTATACGTTTCCAAGGTCTTGTAAAGTCTATTTCAGTATCTTGATAAGTAAGCTTTGTAGTACCGAACAGTTCCTCCACAAGAGAAGAAACCAGCTCTTCAGTAAGATTCATGACATCTTCAAAATCAGCGTAAGCCTGATATAATTCCAGCATTGTAAATTCAGGATTGTGTTTGATAGAAGTACCTTCGTTTCTAAAGCTTCTGTTTATTTCAAAAACTTTTTCAAATCCGCCGACCAGCAGCCTTTTTAAATACAATTCAGGAGCTATTCTCAAAAAGAAATCCATATCCAGTGCATTATGATGTGTAATAAACGGTTTTGCATTGGCGCCGCCGGCAATAGGATGAAGCATAGGAGTTTCTACTTCCAGAAATCCTTTATTTTCAAGAAAATTTCTTATAAATCTGAGTATCTTGAATCTTGTAATAAAAGTTTCTTTTACGTCATTATTCATAACAAGATCGACATATCTTTGTCTGTATCTTGTTTCTACATCAGTAAGACCATGGAATTTTTCCGGAAGCGGTCTTATATTTTTAGATAAAACTTCAAATGAACCTGCTCTTAATGTAAGCTCTCCTGTCTGTGTTCTAAAAAGAGTACCTTCGATTCCGATAAAATCACCGACTCCGAGTTTTTTATAAATCTCGTAGTTTTCCTCACCGACAGTATCTTTTTTCACGTAGTACTGGATTTTTCCCGAAAGATCCTGAATGTGTCCGAAACCGTTTTTCCCCATTCTTCTGAAAGCAACAATTCTTCCGGCAGTTTTAAAAGTCTTGTCAGAAGTCTCATCAAACTTTAAAATATCTTCTATGTCGTCTTTCTTGTCAAATTTTCTCCCGTAAGGCTCGATACCAAGGGCTTTCAGCTCTTCTACTTTTTTCAGTTTTTCTCCGATAATTGATTTTTCATTGATTTGTTGTTCACTCATAATAATTATATCCTCTCTTTCAGTACTTTAGCTGATACGGATTTCATATTATTAAACAAATCTCCGTAATCAGGATTCCAGTTCTATTATTTTCAGTTTTATGGTATTTATGACTTCATTTTCGTCTATAACATCGTATATAAGATAAATATTTTTTTCTGAAATATCTAAAAAATTCGTGTTTAAAAAAAGCTTCTTTTTAAATTCCTTAGTTAAGTATAAAAAATTTGTCATTTCTTTTGGTTTAAAAATCTGTTTTGTATTTATCTCACCTTTTCTGTATATTTCTATATGATTTTCATAAAGAAATATTTTCGATTCTCCGTGATCATCGGAATAAGAATATATTATCCCGTTATCTAAAAGGGTTTTCCGGGAAATAAAAGATTTTTCATATTTATTACCAAATTGGTCTTCACTTTTTATAAGCAGATACATAATTTTTAGTCTAAAAGATTTTCTATGAAATCTTCAAGATCTTCCTCACTTTCGCCAACGCCAAGGTCATCAACCTCATGAATATCATCCGGCTCAGATTCGTCGTACTCAAGCTCTTCTTTAGACGGCTTGTCATATTCCTCGAATTCTTCGTTCCAAAACATATAATCCTTATCTGCACCGTAATAATCTTCTTCCCAGATATTAAGTATATCCTCTTCCTCGTCTTCAGCTAATACTATAATTTCGTCATCGTTGGAATCACATAAAAATGCTCTTTTTGTTCCTTCTTCATTATCTGCAATAATGTATTCTTTGCCTTTTATAGTCAGATTAGCGATGCAGTTAAAATATTCGTTTACATCATCTATCATGACTTCAAAATCTTCACCAACAGAAAACATAAAAAAAATCCCTCCAGTTTGTTTATTTATGGTATTTAATATTGTTATTAATGGAAATCCATCTGTATATCTGTTCTATCAGGATTAACCTCATTAATTGGTGAGGAAAAGTCAATTTTGAGAATGAAAGCCTAAAGTCGGCTGCGTTCCTTACATCATTATTTACTCCGTTAGAGCCCCCGATTATAAAATTTACTTTACTGTTAAAATTAGAAATTTCCATTATTTTTAGCGCCATTACAGGGGATGAAACAGCAATGCCGTCTAAGTCCAGCAAAATATTATAATAATTCTTACCGGCTATAGATTCCAGTATTCTTTTTGATTCGGTATTAACAGCGCTTTCGATTCCACGATTCTCACTTTCCTCTTGAAGTTCTATAATACTAAAATTAGAAAACTTTTGCAACCTTTTCTTAAATTCCAGTATTCCGTCTTTTACATAGCTGTCTTTAATTTTCCCGACAGCAGTTATATTAATCTTTAGCATATTTTCACCTCATTGTCAAAAGAAAAATATATTTTTTTATAAAATAATATATTTTTAATTTTTTGATTATCCTTTTCTGCCAAACATCTTATCCAAATCATCTTTTGGAATATTTATAATAATGGGTCTTCCGTGAGGACATGTATATTTCCCTATTTCATGAAGTTTTTTTATAAAAGATTTTATTTCATCAGCCTCCAATTTCTGTCCGGCCTTTATGGCACCTTTACATGACATGGAAATAATGATTCTTTCTCTGAGGTCTTTTACTTCTATATCATTTTTCAAATCTGCAAGCAGATCCATAAATACATTTTTTATGCTGTCTCTGAAATCAAAAGCAGGTACTGATCTCAGGATAATTTCATTTTCTCCGAATTCATCCACATCAAATCCAAAATCACGAAAAACTTCTGTATTTTCCATAACAAGGTTTTTATCAGGGGAAGTAAGTTCGATTTTCTGCGGAATAATCAGGTTTTGAAAATCAAGCTTTTTGCTGTAAAATTTTTCTTTGAGTTCTTCATAAAGAATTCTTTCATGTATGATATGCTGATCATAAATTTCTAATTGATTTTTATTTTCCACTAAAATATACATATTAAAAACCTGACCGATTATTCTGTAATCTTCCGGTTTTTTTAGGTTTTCTTCAGGAAATTTTTGTATACTTTCAGATACATTATTTTTCTTGATACAGATCCCAAAGAAAT
>JAITVW010000099.1 GCA_031285605.1 Fusobacteriales bacterium
ATCCATAACAGGTTTCATTATGTTTTTGGTAAACAAAAATGTATTTTTAGGGCTTATAATTTTTCTTGCAATGATAGGAAATCTGACAATAGCTTGTCTGACCGGTTTTTTGATTCCTGTAACATTAAAACGTTTGAAAATAGATCCGGCTCTGGCATCAGCAGTTCTGCTTACTACATTTACAGATGTCTGCGGATTCTTTCTGTTTTTGGGACTGGCACAGATATTTATTCAAAAGCTGATTTAGTGCTTCAGAACATGGATAAAAATGGGAGTAATCCCATAATTTCGGGTATGGTGATATAATGGATTTGTTTTTAAGGTTTATGCTGGTTTTTCTGGTATATTATCTTTATGTATCTTATTATAAGTCAGTAAAGATAAAAAATGAGAAGCTGGAAGAGATGAATGGAGAATTTATCTTTACATATTTGTCATATATTATGAAAAAAGAGATGTATTTTGATATATATGAAGTGGAAACTGTGGGTTTTTCCAAAATGATAATAAAAAATAAAGAATTTGCAAGGCTTACACTGGTAATAACCATGGAAAATAATGATGTAATAAGGCTTTTTAATAAAAGAAACGCAATTATATTCTTTAAGAGCTGTAAGGAGAATTCTCCTGTTTTATATGAAGAAATTTTTGTAAAATCTGATATTTTCGGAGGAATGCCCGGCTTTTTTGGTCTCACATCACTAAGAGATATAGTGGAAAATGAGATAAAAATGCTGGAGGAAGAGGAGAGATACAAATAGGACAAATGTAGTCAGATAAATAAGGTATAAGTTTTTAATGAAGCAGCTTATCTAAGAAGTAAATAGTCGCTATATTTGATCCAAATAAACATAAAATCTGAATAAAAGCGGTATAGAATATGACCAGGCGGGGAAAAAAGAATAATTTACATATCCGTTAAAAAATGATATATTAATTTTTATAGAAATGAAATATTTGTGATAAAGAGGAAACATAATGAAAAAAGAAATAATACTCGGATATGAAGTAGAGAGAAAGAAAATAAAGAATATAAATTTACGGATTTATCCTGACAGGAGAATTTACATATCGGCACCATTGAATCTTCATACTGACTATATAGAAAATTTTATAAGATCAAAAAAAGGATGGATTGATGAAGTTCGGAAAAGGCTTGATAATCTTCCGAAAAGTACGGAATTACAGTATGTAACAGGAGAAAAGTTAAGTTATCTCGGAAGGCTTTATAATCTTGAGGTAAATAACGGGAATGGAAACAGGATTTATTTTAATAATGAAAAATTTATAATGACTATAAAAGAAGATATACATGAATTAAAGAAAAAAATAGTAGAAAAATGGTATTTTGAGAAGGCGAAAGCCCTGTTTCCAAAGATTGTGGATAAATATCTGAATATTCTGGGAGAAAGAACAGAGCGTCTTTCAATAAAAAAAATGAAAACAAGATGGGGTTCATGCAATCACAGAAAAAGATATATAAACCTTAATACAGAGTTGGTAAAAAAACCAATACCCTGTATAGAGTATGTGGTTCTTCATGAAACAGCACATTTGAGACATCCTAATCACAGCAGGGATTTCTATAATTATATAGAAAAATACATGCCTGACTACAGGCAGAGAGAAAAACTTCTGAAGGAGTACAGAGTATACTAATATAAAAACAGCAAAAACAGAAAGGAATAAAAATGAAAAAAATTACAATAATTTTATTGATTTTTATGTTATCATTATTATCAACAGCTAATAAAATAAACAAGGAGGAGAAAGAGATGTCTGGTATTACAGCAGTAATAAAAACTAATAAGGGAATTATGAATCTGGTGCTGTTTCCCGAAAAGGCACCTGTAACAGTTGCCAGCTTTGTGAATCTGGTAAAACACGGTTATTATAACGGGTTAAAATTTCACAGAGTAATAGAAGACTTTATGGCGCAGGGAGGAGATCCTACAGGAACAGGTTCGGGAGGACCCGGATATAAATTTGAGGATGAGGTATATAACGGACTGGACTTTTCCGAGCCCGGGAAACTGGCTATGGCTAATGCAGGATCCGGGACAAACGGCAGTCAGTTCTTCATAACAACTGTGCAGACAACATGGCTGAACAATAAACATAGTATCTTTGGGGAGTTAAAATCAGAGGAAGATATGAATGTTCTAAAATCAATCACGCAGGGAGATATAATAGAACAGATTACTATAAGCGGAGACGGTACGGAAAAGCTTCTTGAAGAAAAAAAAGCAAGAATAGAGGAATGGAATAAAATACTCGGGTATTAACATACCGTTTGTTTGATAAAGAAAAGTACGGTATAATTAATTGACAAATTTTGGAGGCGGATAAATGAAAAAATTATTTTTAATAATAATATCTGCTGTTTTGCCGACATCATGCGCAAGTGTATATCACAGCTGTAATTTCGGCTAAAAGAATCCAAAATGTAATATCGGTATTGATTTTCAACACTGAATATAAATATAAAATAAATTAGAAAAATATACTCC
>JAITVW010000123.1 GCA_031285605.1 Fusobacteriales bacterium
ATGTTAACTCTTTTTCCGTTTATTTCAAGATGTCCGTGGCTTACTAACTGTCTTGCCTGTCTTCTCGTAGTTGTCAGTCCTAATCTATATACTACATTGTCAAATCTTCTTTCAAGATATTGAAGTAATAACTCACCTGTTACTCCTTCTTTTCTTGTTGCCTCTTCATATAATTTATAAAATTGTTTTTCCATTACTCCATAAACAAATCTGGCTTTTTGTTTTTCTCTTAATTGAATTCCGTAATCTGTTAATTTTTTATTTGCATTTGGTCTTAAGCCTCTTTTTGATTTTTTATTTACGCCTAAAATACTTGGATCAAGACCAAGAGTTCTACATTTCTTAAGAACAGGCTGTCTATCTCTTGCCATCTATCTATTTCCTCCTTATTTTCTTATTTTATGGTCTTCTCTTTTTTGGCGGTCTTGCGCCATTATGAGGTACTGGTGTTATATCAACTATTTTAGTTACTTCCAAACCAGCAGCTTGAATAGATCTTATAGAAGCTTCTCTTCCTGATCCAGGTCCTTTTATTTTTACTTCAACTTGTTTCATTCCGTTTTCCATAGCAGTCACAGCTGCTTGCTCAGCCGCTATCTGTGCAGCAAACGGCGTTCCTTTTTTAGTTCCTTTGAATCCAGACGTTCCGCCTGATTTCCATATAACTACTTTTCCTTCAGTATCAGTTATAGTTATTACAGTATTGTTAAATGTAGAATGTATATATGCTATTCCGTTAGGAATATTTTTTAATTTTTTCTTTTTAGAAGTTACTGATGTCTTCTTAGCCACTTAAAAATTCCTCCTTATATTATTTTTTCTTAGCTACGGCAGCTTTTACCGGACCTTTTCTTGTTCTTGCATTTGTCTTTGTCTTTTGTCCTCTTACCGGAAGTCCGTTTCTGTGTCTTAAGCCTCTGTAGCTTTTTATATCCATAAGTCTTTTAATGTTAAGTCTTATTTCTTTTCTAAGTTCACCTTCGATTTTGAACTCATCAACGATTGTTCTTATTTGCCCGACCTGCTCTTCTGACAAGTCCTTAACCTTGATATTTTTATCAATATTCGCTTTTTCTAAAATTTTGTTAGCAGTACTTCTTCCTATTCCAAAAATGTATGTCAGTGAAATCTCTACTCTTTTATTTCTGGGAATATCTACTCCTGCGATTCTAGCCAAATCTTTTCCTCCTTAATAATTTTTTCTTAATTTTATTAACCTTCATCAATATGCCTTATGTGATAAAACATAAGAATAAGCTCTACAGCCCAACATACCTTTACAATTTTCATATATATATAAAGACAGTTAAACTCATATTATCCCTGAACCTGTTTATGTTTCGGATTTTCACAGATTACTCTTACTTTTCCGTGACGTTTTATCAATTTACATTTGTCGCATATTGGTTTCACTGATGCTTTTACTTTCATAGAAACTCTCCTTCCACATATTATTTCTTTCTGTAAATTATTCTGCCTCTGGAAAGGTCATATGGAGAAATCTCCACTGTTACCTTATCACCGGGAAGAATTTTTATGTAGTGCATTCTCATTTTTCCTGAGATATGTCCCAGAATCTCGTGCCCGTTCTCCAGCTTTATCTTAAACATCGCATTTGGCAATGCTTCGAGAATTTCGCCCTCTAATTCTATTACATCCTGTTTTGCCATAAAAAATCACCTCAGATCCTTGTTATTATATCAAATTTATTGAAATTTGTCTATTATTTTTTCTTATGATTTCAAACTCAAAATCAGCGGTTTTCCGTCTACAATAGCAATACTGTGTTCAAAATGCGCAGATCTCTTATAATCCTTTGTTACTGCTGTCCACTGGTCATTAAGTATTCTTACACGATAAGTCCCTGCATTTACCATAGGCTCTATGGCAATTACCATTCCTTCTTCTATTTTCGGTCCCAGACCTCTTATTCCATAGTTAGGCACCATAGGATCCTCATGCATCTCTTTTCCCACACCATGTCCGGCAAAATCTCTTACCACTGAAAATCCGTTTTTTTCTACATATTCCTGTATTGCTGCTGATATATCCCCTATTCTGTTTCCTGCCACTGCCTGTTCTATCCCGATTGTTCTTGCATGTTCAGTAACTTCCAGAAGCTTTTTCGATTCTTCATCTATTTCTCCCACAGGGAAAGTCACTGCAGCATCTCCTACATAGCCGTCAAGCACTGTTACAGTATCCAGACTTATAATATCTCCCTCTTTCAGCAGTTCATCAGCTCTTGGTATCCCATGAACCACCTTATTATTAATAGAAGTACACAAACTTGCAGGATAAGGTCTGCTTGTATGACCGCTGCTGTAACCTTTTGTTCCGGGAATTGCTCCCTGACTTCTTATATAGTCTTCTGCTATTTTATCCAGTTCTAATGTGGATATTCCCGGTTTTATATAATTCGGAATTATATCTTCATAAAATCTGGCTATTATTTCATTAGCCTTCTTTATTTTCTTTATTTCATCTAAAGTCTTTATAATTGTCATTATATTCTCCTTATAATGAGTCTAATACTCTTAGAATATCCTCTGTAATTTTGGCTACTTCCTGTTTTCCGTTTATTATTACTGTTTTCCCAAGATTTTTATAGTAGTCAAATAAAGGGGACGTTTGTTCTTTGTATGCTTTCAGCCTTGTTTTCACTGCTGTTTCATTGTCATCTTCCCTTTGGTAGATATCTTCTTCATTTTCATCCACAGGAGGATTATATTTTATATGATATATTTTTCCGGTCTTTCTTGACATTCTTCTTCCGGTAATTCTTTCAAGTATCTCATCGTCATCTACATCAAGAACTACTGCCTTATCTATTGTTTTTCCCAGCTTATTCAATATTTTCTGCAATTCTTCCGCCTGATGCAGAGTTCTCGGAAAACCGTCCAGTATGAATCCTTTTCCGCAATCTTCCTTTGCAAGTCTTTCTTCTACTATTCCGATTGTTACATCATCAGGGACAAGCTGTCCGTCATCCATATATGTCTTTGCTTTTTTCCCAAGCTCCGTACCATTGGCTATAGCTGCCCTAAACATATCTCCTGTTGATATCTGTGGTATTCCATATTTCTCAACAAGTAATTTTGCCTGTGTTCCTTTTCCTGCTCCCGGGGCTCCAAATAAAATAATATTCATATTCTACCTATCCTTCCTGTTTTTTATCCCTACTATCAGACTCTTCAAAAATCATATTTCAGCAAATCTGCTAAAAGTCGTATTCCGAAGATATCTATTTTATTTCTTAAAAGTCACTTACAAAACACATAATGTTTATAAATTTATTTAAAAAATAAAATAAAAAGCTGGGGCTTATATCTTATTTTGATATAAACCCTTTGTAACTTTTTACTGCTAAATGTGAATCTATTTGTTGTAATAAATCTACTGCTACCCCTACCAGAATCAGCAAGCTTGTTCCACTCATCAGTACCGGCATTTTCAGGAAATAACCAAAGAAAATATTTGGCAGTACACCTAAAACTGCTAAGAATACAGCACTTCCAAAAGTAATTCTCGTAGCTACCCCTTCAAGATAATCTACAGTTTCACTTCCGGGTCTTTTTCCGGGCACTGTTGCTCCTCCCTGTTTTAAATTATCGGCTACTTTTTCCGGATCAAAAACTATTGAAGTATAGAAAAATGCAAACAACACCACAAGGACTGCATAAAGTACAAGATATCCGACTCCTGTTTGAGAAAACAGATTTTTCAATTTGGCATTCAGACTTGGATCTTTTATCATATTAATTAATACAGACGGCACTGCCATCAATACCGAAGCAAAGATTATAGGCATTACCCCCGACATATTTATTTTTAACGGCAGAAAAGTTTTTTGTCCTACACTGCTTCTTCCTGTTCTGCCTTTTCCCACGTACTGAATAGGTATTCTTCTTTCAGCAAGCTGTATAAGTACTATTACTGCTATTAAGATTATAAATAATACTATTGTTATCAGCATTAAAACAAGACCCATTCCCCCGCTTGTTGACAGATTTTTTCCTATCTGATACATTTCAGCAGGCAATCTTGATACTATACTCAGGAATATAAGCATAGAAGTTCCATTTCCAATACCTTTTAACGATATTCTCTCTGCTACCCACATCAGAAATGCAGTACCGCCGGTCATCAATGTCACAGTCACTAATGTAAACATCGGTCCCGGTTCATATACAAGCTGCTGCTGCTGCAAAAGAATAGTCAAACCAAAAGATTGTGCAATTGCTACTCCTATTGTAAGATATCTTGTCCACTGTGTAACTTTCTCTTTTTCCTTACCGCCCTCTTTTTGCATCTCCTCTAATTTTGGCACAACTACCCCAAGTAGCTGGAAAATTATCGACGAGTTAATATAAGGTATTATCCCCAAGGCGAACATAGAGGCATTTTGAAATCCCCCGCCCGAAAAAGTATTAATAAATCCTGCAAGCGAGTTTCCCTGCATTGCACTGGAAAGTCTGCTTACATCTATTCCCGGTACCTGAATATGAACTCCTACTCTGGCAACCAAAAACATAATCAGTGTAAATACTACTCTTTTTCTAAGCTCAGGAATTTCAATTATAGATTTTACTTTATGAACCACTTCTTCTACTAAAGTCAAGTTATCACCTCATTCTCAAGAAAAAGTAAGAATATCTTACTTTTCCTCTTTTTTATTGTTCCCGGCAACAGTAGAATAAGATTTTATTTCTAAAATTTCTACTTTTCCCCCAGCTTTTTCCACTAATTCCTTAGTTTTTTCAGAAATTCTGTGAACTTTTAAATTTAATTTTTTAGAAACTTCTGCTTCTCCGATGATTTTCAGAATACTTTTGAAATCTTTTTCCTTTACATAAGAATCTATATTTTCTTCAAGATATTCTTTTACTAATTTTCTCCCTTTAAGGTTTCTTAGCTTTTCATCACTGTATTTTTTTATGAATCTGGCATTCTTTATGATTCCGTTATCTACTAATGTAGTAAGACTAACTTCTTCTCCATCTTCAAATCTGTTTACTATATCTTTAATATTTAATACTATTAAGTCTTTTTTAAATGGTGAATTACTGAACCCTCTCTTTGGAATTCTTCTGATCAAAGGCATTTGTCCACCTTCAAAAGCTGGTGATACATAACTTCCCGATCTCTGCTTCTGACCGTTGTGACCTTTTCCGGCTGTTTTTCCCCAACCAGATCCGTGTCCTCTTCCTATTCTTCTTCTTCCTTTTTTCGAACCCTCTGAAGGTCTTAATTCATTTATGTTCATCCTAAACCTCCTCTACTTGAAGTAAATAAGAAACTAATTTTATTTTTCCTTCTATATCCGCTGTTTTTTCATGTAATGCACTGTGTCCTATCTTTCTTAGACCAAGTGATTTAACAGTTTCGACATGGTTAGGTTTTCTTCCATTAATTCCTTTTACTAGCGTTACTCTAATTTTAGACATTAATTTTACCTCCTAGCCTTATCCTAAAATCTCATCTACTGATTTTCCTCTTAATCTTGCTACTTCTTCTACGTTTCTAAGCTGCTTTAATCCTTCTATTGTAGCTCTTGCCACGTTATCTTTATTTTTTGATCCTCTTATTTTAGTAAGTACATCATGCACACCAACAAGCTCCAGAATTTCTCTTGCTGCAGATCCGGCGATAACTCCTGTTCCTTTCGATGCAGGTTTTAATAATACACTTGTTGAATTATATTTACCTATTTGATCATGCGGAAGTGTTCCACCTTTTAATGATACAGTTACAAGATTTTTTTTCGCATTAGCTACCGCTTTCTTGATAGCATCAGGTACACCATTAGCTTTTCCTAGTCCTATACCTACTTTTCCTTTTTCATTTCCTACAGCCGCTAAAACAGAAAAAGATATTCTTCTTCCTCCTTTTACCGTCTTAGAAACTCTGTTTATTCTTAAAAGACTTTCTTTATATTCACTTTGTTTAGTCTCTCTAGGTTCTCTAGCCAAAACAAGTCCTCCTTTTTTCTAGAATTTTAATCCTGCTTCTCTTGCAGCATCTGCTAGGGCTTTCACTCTACCAGTATAAACATATCCTGATCTGTCGAATACCACTTCGGTGATTCCTTTGTCTATTGCTCTTTTTGCTATTGCTTCACCTATTTTTTTAGCAGCGTCCATATTTCCGCCTTTAGCTATATCGGCTTTTAATTCTTTGTCAATACTTGACGCAGATGCAATAGTTTTTCCAGTTGAATCATCTATTACTTGGACAAAAATATTAGTTAAGCTTCTGAAAACAGATAATCTAGGTCTTTCAGCAGTTCCAACTATTTTGTTTCTGATTCTACCGTGCTTTTTTTGTCTAGCTTTATTTCTATTTAATTTTTTTACCACTATGAACTACCTCCTATCCTTTCTTACCTTCTTTTCTTCTTATTTGCTCATCAGCATATTTTACACCTTTTCCTTTGTATGGTTCAGGCGGTCTTTTTGCTCTGATATTAGCGGCAATCTGCCCTACTAATTCTTTATTTATACCTTCTACTGATATTTTTGTGTTTCCGTCTACTTTAAAAGTGATTCCTTCTACAGGTTCTATTTCTACCGGATGAGAAAATCCTAATGATAATGTTAACCCTTTTCCTGCTGCCTGTACTCTGTATCCTACTCCCACAAGTTCTAATTTTTTCTCAAATCCTTGGCTTACGCCAACAATCATATTATTCAAAACTGCTCTTGTTGTTCCGTGTAGTGCTCTGATATTTGGCAGATCATTTGGTCTTGTTACATTTATTTCACCATTCTCTACTTTTACAGTTATCTCCGGGCTGAATTCTCTTTCTAACTGTCCTTTAGGTCCTTTTACAGTTATCTTATTACCTTCCTGCTTCAATTCAACTCCGCTAGGTATAGTTATAACTTTTCTACCTACTCTTGACATTTATTTTTCCTCCTAATATATAAAATGCGTAAATTACCACACGTAGCAAAGAACTTCTCCGCCTACGCTATGCTTTCTGCATTCCTTGTCTGTAATAACACCTTTTGGTGTTGAGACAATTGCAATTCCCAATCCACCTAATACCTTAGGTAAATCTTCCACACCTGAATAAACTCTTCTTCCAGGTTTTGATATTCTTTTTAGTCCTTTTATTACATTTTCACCGTCAACATATTTAAGCGAAACGACTACATCTTTTTTAGAACCATCTTCTTTTATTTCAAAATCTTTTATATATCCTTCATTTTTTAATATGTTAGCTATTCCAAGTTTCATATTTGAATAAGGAATTTTAACATTCTCATGCTTAGCACTATTAGCATTTCTAATTCTTGTAAGCATATCTGCAATAGGATCTGTTAAGTTCATTAAATGTGCCTCCTTTCAATTTTTACCAGCTTGATTTTTTTATCCCGGGAATTAATCCTTCTCCTGCTAATTTTCTGAATACAACTCTTGAAACACCAAATTCTCTCATGTATCCTCTTGGTCTTCCATTTACCATACATCTGTTTCTAAGTCTAGTCGGTGATGCATTTCTAGGTAATTTAGCAAGCTCTTTTACTGCTTCTTTGTCGCCTTTTCTGATTCTTTCTTTTAGCTCAGCTCTTTTGGCTGCATATTTCTCTACAGTTTTTGCTATTTTAAGATTTTTTTCCATCATTGCTACTTTAGCCATCTTGTTTCAACACCTCCTTATTTTTGGAATGGCATACCGAATGCTGCCAGTAATGCTTGTCCTTCTTCATCAGTTTTTGCTGTAGAAACAATAGTTATTCCCATTCCAAACATTTTATCTACTTTATCGATTTCTATTTCAGGAAAAACTATCTGTTCTCTTATTCCTAAAGTATAGTTACCTCTTCCGTCAAATCCTTTTTTGGAAACTCCCTCGAAATCTCTAACTCTTGGAAGGGCTACTGTTACTAATCTATCTAAAAATTCATACATTTTTTCTTTTCTGAGAGTTACTTTTGCACCGATTTTCTGACCTTCTCTTAATTTAAATCCTGCCTCAGACTTTTTTGCTTTTTTGGCAACAGGCTGCTGTCCTGTAATTATTTTAAGATCGTTCATTGCCGCATCTAATAATTTAGCATTTCCAGCTGCTTCACCAACTCCGATATTTACGATTATTTTATCCAGTTTAGGCACTTCCATTACATTTTTTAGGTTTAATTCCTTAAATAATGCAGGTACAATCTCTTCTCTATACATAGCATAGAATCTTGGTATATATTTTTCAGCCACTGTGTATTATCCTCCTTCCTATATTTCTTTTCCAGAAACTACTGAAATTCTTACTTTTTTATCATTTTTAATTTCTTTTCTTACTCTAGTACCTTTTTTTGCTTCTTCATCCCAAAGCATTACTTTTGATGCAAAAATAGGCATTTCTTTCTCTACAACTTCACCTTGTGGGTTCATTTGATTAGGTTTAATATATTTCTTTCTTACATTTACACCCTCAACAACTATTTTTCCTGTGCTTCTCATTACTCTTAGCACTTTTCCCACTTTATCTTTATCTCCCGGCTTTTCAGCAGCATCTTTTGATCTTCCGCTGATTACTACTACCATATCTCCTGTTTTCACATGTAATCTTTTAGGTACTGATTTTACTTTTGATTTTATCACAGCAAATCCTCCTTCCTATAATACTTCTGGTGCAAGAGATACTATTCTCATAAAGTTTTTCGCTCTCAATTCTCTTGCCACCGGACCAAATATTCTTGTTCCTCTTATTTCAAGGTTAGCGTTTAATACAACTGCTGCGTTGTCATCAAACTTTATATATGAACCGTCTGCTCTTTTTAATTCTTTTCTTGTTCTTACTACAACTGCCTTAACAACATCTCCCTTTTTTACGTTTCCATTAGGAATAGCTTCTTTAACAGAGGCTACTACGATATCTCCGATTCTTCCGAATCTTCTTTTTGATCCGCCAAGAACTCTGATTACCATAATTTTTTTGGCACCCGTATTATCAGCAACATTAAGTACTGTTTGTTGTTGAACCATCCTAATCCTCCTCTCTACTTAGCTCTTTCTAAAATAGTTACTACTCTCCATCTTTTGTCTTTACTTAGTGGTCTAGTCTCCATTATTCTTACTTTATCTCCGACTTTACAATCGTTATTTTCATCATGTGCTTTATGTTTTTTTGAAACTTTTAATCTTTTTTTGTATAATTTATGGAATTTCATTGTTTCTTCAAGAACAACTACAGTTTTTTCCATTTTATCAGAAACAACTATACCTTCTCTAACTTTTCTATAGTTACGTTTGATTTCCACAGTCTACCTCCTTCAATTATCCGTTTTTCTTTTCAGTAAGTATTGTTTTTATTCTTGCTATTGTTCTCTTCATATCTCTGATTTTAGCTGTATTTTCCAGTTGTCCCAAAGAGTGCTGAAATTTCAAATTAAACAATTCCTCTTTTAAATTTTTTTCCTGTGATATTAATTCATCGATAGACAAATCTCTAATTTCTTTAGATAACATTAATTATCACCACCCATTTCTTCTTTTTTTACAAATTTACATTTTATAGGCAGTTTGTGAGCAGCTTTTCTTAATGCTTCTTTTGCTCTTTCTTCAGGTACTCCGCCAACTTCAAACATAATTTTGTCTCTTTTTACTACTGCTACCCAGCCTTCGGTATTTCCTTTACCTTTACCCATTCTTGTTCCTTCCGGTCTTTTCGTATAAGGCTTATCAGGAAAAATTCTGATCCAAATTTTTCCTTCCCTTTTGAAGGTTCTATTTATAGTTACCCTGCACGCTTCGATTTGTCTTGATGTTATCCATCCGAATTCTTTTGCAGCAAGTCCGTATTCACCAAAATCTACATTGTTTCCTTTTGTAGCAACTCCGCCGATTTTTCCTCTGAATTGCTTTCTGTATTTCGTTCTTTTAGGTATTAACATTATGCATTTCCTCCTTCCTTCTTGCTGGGAAGTACTTCTCCATTAAATATCCATACTTTAATCCCTAATGCGCCGTATGTAGTAAATGCAGTAGCTGTAGCATAATCAACATCAGCTCTTAAAGTGTGTAATGGTACTCTTCCTGATAATGTCCATTCGCTTCTTGCGATTTCTGCTCCGTTTAATCTTCCGGAAACAGCTATTTTGATCCCTTTTACTCCCGATTTTTCTGCTCTTTGAATTGCCTGACTTACGGCTCTTTTATAAGCAACCCTTTTTTCTATTGCCGTAGCTATACTTTCAGCAACTAACTGTGAATTTTTATTAGGATTTTTTACTTCCTGTACTTTTACCTGTACTTTTTTCCCGGTCAAATTTTCTATTTTCCCTTTTAATGCTTCTATTTCGGCACCTTTTCTACCTATTAATATCCCGGCTTTCCCTGTATCTATTATTATAGTAAGCTCAGTCGGTGATGTTCTTTCTATCTGAATGCACGAAACTCCGGCATGATAATAATTCTTTTTAATAAATTCTCTTATTTTCAGGTCTTCGTGAAAATTATTTAAATATTCCTTACCTTCAGCAAACCATTTAGAATCCCATGTTCTAGTAATTCCTAATCTAATTCCCCTAGGATCAACCTTTTGTCCCACAGAAATACCTCCTTAATTAATTTCTTTCGCTCACTTCCACTGTAATATGAGCTGTTGGCTTTCTTATTATATCCGCTCTTCCCATAGCTCTTGGGTTCACTCTTTTTAGTACCGGTCCTTTGTCTATAAGTATTTTTGATACATATAATTTATCAGGATCCATTCCAAAGTTATGTTCTGCATTTGCTATAGCAGATTTCAATGTTTTCTCTATATAAACTGCCGCTTTTTTATTTGTAAATTTAAGCATTGCTAACGCCGGTAAAGCGTCTTTTCCTCTTACTATATCAGCTACTAACCTAGCTTTCTGAGGACTTAATCTTTGATAACGAAGTTTTGCTACCACTGCCACGATAGGCCTCCTTTCCAACCCTTACTATTTTCTCTTAGCGTCTTTTTTTGCATCTTTTCCATGTCCGTAAAACGTTCTAGTAGGTGCGAATTCCCCTAGCTTATGACCTACCATTTCTTCCGTCACATAAACCGGTATATGTTTTTTTCCGTTATATACTGCAAAAGTTTGTCCAATAAATTGTGGAAAAATTGTTGATCTTCTTGACCATGTCTTAATTACTTGCTTTTTCTCACCCATTGCTTCTACTTTTTTTAGTAAGTATCCATCAACAAATGGTCCTTTTTTTAATGAACGAGCCATTTAGTTCCTCCTTGCTAATTTAGATTTATTTTTTTCTTTTTCTTACTATAAATTTATCACTTAATTTCTTACCTCTGGTTTTCTTACCTAATGTTGGTTTACCCCAAGGCGTAACAGGAGCTTTTCTTCCTATCGGCGATCTTCCTTCTCCCCCTCCGTGCGGGTGATCTACCGGATTCATCGCTGATCCTCTAACATGAGGCTTTCTTCCCAAGTGTCTGTTTCTTCCTGCTTTACCTAATGATACCAGTGAATGTTCCGAGTTTCCTACAGAACCTCTAGTAGCTGTACATTCTCTGTGTATTAGTCTTAATTCTCCGGATGGAAGTTCCACATGTGAGTAAACTCCGTCTTTTGCTACCAGTCTTGCAGATGTTCCTGCTGATCTTGCCAGCTGTCCGCCTTTTCCGGGTATTAGTTCCACATTATGAATAACTGTACCTATTGGTAAGTCTTTTAATTTTAATGCATTTCCGGGTTTGATTTCCGCACCTTCTCCAGATAACACAGTATCTCCTTTTTTCAGACCATTTGGAGCAAGAATATATCTTTTTTCCCCGTCGGCATAGTGTAAAAGAGCAATATTTGCAGTTCTGTTAGGATCATATTCTATTGTTGCTACCTTTGCAGGCACTCCGTTTTTATCTCTCTTCCAGTCAATTATTCTGTAAAGTCTTTTATGTCCTTTATGTCTGTTTCTTCCAGTTCTGTGACCGTAGTTGTCAATCCCGTAAGATGAATTTAACGGTTCTACTAATGATTTTTCCGGTCTTACTTTATCCAGATCATCATTGACTAATATAGACATATGCCTTGTACCATTAGTCATTGCTTTTAATTTTTTAATTGGCATATTAATACTTCCCTCCGTGTTATTTATTTATTTTATTCAAATCCTGCGATTTTTTCTCCGTCTTTAAGCTTAACCATAGCTTTTTTTATTATAGGTGTTTTATACATAGAAAATCTGAATCTTTTATTTTTAGATTTTACTGTAAGTGTATTTACGCTTACTACTTTTACATCAAATAATTTTTCCACTGCTTGTCTGATTTCGATTTTATTTGCTCTTCTGTCTACTTCAAAAACATATTCATTGTTTTCTCTTCTGATCATTTCACCTTTTTCAGATTTAACAGGTCTTTTGATTACATCAAATATATTCATATTATGCCAGCACCTCCTCAATCTGTGCAAGCGCTTCTCTTGTCATGATTATTTTGTCCTGTTTCAATAACCAGTAAACACTTAACTCATTTGGCATTAGTACATATGATTTTTCTATATTTCTTATAGACAGATATGCATTATATTCATTCTCTATGTATAAGTCATTTAGTATGTAAAGCTGTTTTGCTCCTGCCATATCTAATTTTTTAGAAAAATCAATAATTGTTTTTGTTTTTGGTTTTTCCAGTTCAAAAGCATCTATTACGATGATTTCTCCTTTATTAACCTTAGCTGATAAAGCTGATCTTATAGCTAATTTTCTTACTTTTTTATTTACTTTTTTTACATAGTCTCTTGGTTTCGGTCCGTGTGAAACACCTCCGCCAACCATGTGAGGAGCTCTTGTCGAACCTTGTCTTGCTCTTCCAGTACCTTTTTGTCTGAAAGGCTTTCTTCCTCCTCCTCTTACTTCAGCTCTGGTTTTTGTAGAAGCTGAACCTTGTCTTACTTCTGCTAGTTCTGCAGTTAATACTTCATGCATTACTGCTTTGTTAGGCTTTATACCAAATATTTCTTCCTTTACATCGACAGTTCCTGCTTTTGTACCGTCAATAGTATATATATCTAAAACTGGCATTTTGTCCTCCTCTCTTTCTTCTCAATTAGTATTTTTTCACTGATTTTTTTATTACTAAATATCCGTTTTTAGGACCCGGTATTGCACCTTTTACTAATAAAAGATTATTTTCCACATCAAATTTTACTACTCTTAGGTTTTGAACAGTAACATTTTCGTTTCCTAATCTTCCTGCCATTTTCTTACCTTTTGGTACATTACTGTTTGATGCGGCACCGCCGGCATTCGATCCTCCAAGTCTGTGGTTTCTAGAAACCCCGTGAGTCGCTCTGTTTCCTCCGAAGTTATGTCTTTTCATAACTCCTGCTGTTCCTTTACCTTTTGAAGTTCCCGAAACATCTACAAACTCTATTCCTTCGAATGAATCTACTTTGATTTCCTGTCCTAATTCATAGCTGTCTAAATTATCAGTTCTGAATTCTTTTAAGAATTTTTTTGGAGTTACTCCTGCTTTTTTAAATACTCCCATTTCCGGTTTTATAGTATTTTTTTCTTTCTTTTCGTCGTAACCTAAAGTTAATGCGTTATATCCGTCTTTTTCAACGTTCTTTTTCTGGATGACAAAGTTCGGTCCTGCTTCTATAACAGTAACAGGTATTAATTTTTCACCTTCAAATATTTGTGTCATCCCTATTTTTTTTCCTAATAACATTATTTTTCCTCCTTAATATATTGGTTGACTGCTCTTTTTTTATAAGCCAACTTGTATTAAGCCTATAATTGCTTTATCTCGATTCCTACTCCCGACGGCAGACTTAATGAAGTTAATGCTGAAATTATTTGTTGACTAGAGTTTTTGATTTCCACAACTCTTCTGTGAACTCTCATTTCAAACTGCTCTCTTGAATCTTTATTTACATGCACTGATCTTAATACTGTGTACTTTTTTGTCTTAGTTGGTAAAGGAAGGGGCCCAGTTACCTCTGAGCCATTCTTCTTAACAACTTCAGCTATTTTCTTTGCTGATTGATCCAGCAATTTATGATCATACGATTTAAGATATATTCTTAATTTATCCAAAGTTTTTCCCTCCTACTTAATAAACTATTTCGTAATAGTAGCAACTACACCAGAAGCAACTGTTCTTCCGCCTTCTCTGATGGCAAATCTTAATCCTTCTTCCATTGCTATCGGGTGGATTAATTCTACTGTCATCTCTATATTATCTCCAGGCATTACCATTTCAACACC
>JAITVW010000168.1 GCA_031285605.1 Fusobacteriales bacterium
AAGGCATTGCGGTATCTCCAATACCGTATATCAGGCAGGCTTCGGATAAATGGCAGCCCAAATACACGCCGCAGGAGCGCGGCGAAATGTCGCTTGCGGGAGCTATTGCGCATAAAATCCAAAAGGAAGGTACATAAGAACCCGGCATCTTCTCATATTTTTCCCTGTCAAACTGAAAGAACAATACAGGTTTATTCAGATAATAAAAATCAAATTCCATGCTTGAATAATCAGTTATCAACATGCTTCCGGCAGCTATTTCATTCTGTATATCAGCCTCTTTTGGAAGAAGTACGATATTTTCCCCGCTTATTCCGCTGTTAAAACTTCCTAAATGCTCATGCATCAGCTGATGTATGTATATGTTTATAACAATATTATTTTCTTTCAAAAAATCCAGCAGCTCTTTATTTTTTATCAACCCTGTTATATTTTGAAAATAATCTGTTTCTTCTATTGGAGCTTTGTCGTTTTTTATCCAAGATCTCCAGGTAGGCATAAAAAATATTTTTTTACCTTCACTCTTATTATCAAGTGTATCATATCTGGGACTGCCTGTGATAAAAATTTTGCTGTTATCTATTTTCCAGTCTTCATGTTTTATATTTTTTTCATATTCAGCATCTGCTGTATTAATATCATAAGATGTGATAAGACGTTCCACCATTTTTTCCAGCTTTGGATTCATCGGCTGTCTTTTTTTCAGCGCCGCTGTTCCATGATTCAAAAATACTTTAACTGTTTTATAGTGAAATCTGTTTATCAGAGGTACTGCAAACAAATACGGTACTATATCCGCAGATATTGAATGTGAAAATAATACTGCTTTTGAATTCATAAAGTAAAGGTATGATTTTACACTGCCCCTGTCCAGTATCTTCCCGTTTACCTGTCTGCGCACAGGAGAATTTTTATTAATAATCCAGTATGCTTCGATATCTTTCTTTTCATTCAGATATTCAAACATTGCCTTTCCGTTGTCAACATAAAGCTCTCCGGCACTCCCTCCGGTAAGCCATATATTTCTTCCTTTAAATCTGTATTTTAAAACAGGACAGAGAAAAAAAGCCGCTGTCATATTCAGTAAAAAAACCATTTTCTTCATTTTCTCTCTCCGATCTTATATTCCTTATACCCTCTCATTCTGCCTTTAAATACATGATAATAATATCTTCTCTCTTTTGAGATAATCATACCACCGACACTTCTTACCATTTTTTTCAAATATTTTGAAAAATATTTCTTATTTTTTCTGAGCTTTACTTCTTTTTTTACAAGGGCTCCGTAACCCAAAGCATATCTGTATGCTCTCTCTACATCGTCATAATTTCCTTTTTTGGCAGGATGATATATTATTTCATCAGGAAAATATTTTCCCCGAAAACCTTTATGAAGCAGCTCCAATACATAGTCTGTTTCCTCGCCGCTGCCGAAATATGCTCCTACACCAAGATCCACATCAAATAATATCAGATCTTCCAGCTTATAGTTTACAAAAAAAGTTATGGATTTTACAGTTTCTTCTACATTACTGTAAGTTATTTCTGCTTCTTCCGTTGCCATTACTCCTGTTCCGTAATCTTTTCCCCGTTCCAGAGTTCTGCATGAGAAAATTTTGTATTCTTTATTCTCCTCAAAAAACTTAACTACCTTTTCCAGAATATCTTCCGGATATTCACAATCATCATCCGGAAAAGCTATAATATCACCGTCTGCTATTATCAGTCCTTCGTTTCTGTTCAGACTAAGCCCCCATTCACTGCTCTTTATGTACTTTATATCCAGATGCTTCTGAAATCCTTCTATTATCTCAGTTATAAAATCTCCGGCATTCTGATCCAGTACAATTAACTCAAAATTCTTATAAGTCTGGCTTTCAAGGCTTTGTAAAAATATTATCAGCTCATTACGTCTGTTGATTGTAGGCATTATTAAAGATATCTTCAAATTAAAAACCTCCTATTTTATGTCTACATTTATCATATACGGAAAATGATCACTTAAAGTACTCCAGTCCAGATATTCATCCTTTATGAACTTACTGCTTCTCAGATTCCAGTTATTTGTCTTATCTCCAAAAATATAATCTATTCTCGGTTCATCAAATAAGTATGTATCATTCCAGTCTTTTATTATCTGCTGATAATATTCCGTCGTAGGCAGCAGATTAAAGTCGCCTGTCAAAAACTTTACATCACCGGGAAATTCTGCTGTGATGTCTAGTAATGCTTCCGTTTCTTTGGGCTTTATATTAGGATTATAATCCAGATGAGTATCTATTATAAGTACTTTTTTAGAAAAAATCTTCTCATCTATCTGCGCAGCAATTACCTGACGTTTCTCCGCTCCTATTGAAGGAAGCTCATATTCAAAAATCTTCTCTATAGGATATCTTGACACAAAACCTATTCCAAACTCGCCGGAATCATAATCTCTTGATTTTTTAAAGTAATAATAGCTGTAATTCAGCTCCTGTGCTATATCCTTTACAATGTCATTAAAGTTACTTCTTTTGGTGTAATAGTCCACTTCCTGCAAAGAGATAAAATCCGGATCAAACTTTTTTATGTTTCTTCCTATGGTAGTTCCGTTGGCCAGTCTGCCGCCATATATATTATATGTCATTATTTTCAAATTTTTTGCCTCCAGAATATATGTTAAGAAAAACAATACTGTAATTATTTTTTTCATTAAAGTTACCTCTTTTTCAAAGTATATCTAAGAAAAATTTTTATTAACTTAATTACTTTTTTTATGCCATGCAGATGTTTTGTTTCCATGAACATACTAACCTTAATACTGTTCCAGCTGTCATTCCACCAGTGTATTCCATATGTATCTTCTGTTATACATTCATCTGTATATGTTTCGCTGAAATGATAAGGATAAAAATATTCTTTCGGGTATAATTTCATATCTTCATTTTCAATATATCTGCTTCCGGCTTCCAATCCGAAATCTCTTTCAAGAATATAAGTAAATATCTTTGGTATTGTCCACAAAGGCTTTTCCCATATTTCATTATCATAAAATTCTATTACCTTCTTCAGAAAAATATGTCCTTTTACAGTACCAAATATACCCACACTTATATTTTTCTCATCTTCATATCCTGTAAAAAATTTATTTTTCAGTAATCCGTCTATGTTTTTTATTATTTCCATATCTATATCCATATATATTCCGCCATGTTCATACAGATGAACTACTCTCACATAATCCGATACATATGCCCAGAATTTTTTTTCATAACAGGTTCTGAAAAATCTGTTTTCATTTATATATTTGCTTAAATTAAAATTAGATTCGCTTATCTCTATTATATCATATTTTGGTAAGTTTTTCTTCCACGAATTATAACATTTATGAAAAATCTCAGGCTTTTCTTTATCACCCATCCAAATGTCATA
>JAITVW010000316.1 GCA_031285605.1 Fusobacteriales bacterium
TCTTTATTTTAATGTTTTTCAGACAACACAAAATTAAGACATCTTATGACATCTGACAAGCTTTGAATTTCCTCTTCTAAATATATATTCCTGTTGAAATATCCAGATATTTTGGCTTATTTCCCAGTATCTTTTTAAATTCCTGTACATTTGGTACTTTTTCCCATATTGATAATGTATCTAAAAGCTGAATACCTACATTTTTTATTACTCCGTTCATACTTTCTGAAAACTTTTCCGCTCCTATTCGCTTTACTTTTTTTACAAAATCCATTATCGGTTTTAAAACTTCATTGTTTTTTATGTATAGAGACTCTTCTTTTTTTACGTTCCCGTCCAGATAATTATACAATGCTTCTTTTGTCATCCCGTCTGTATTTAATAATTTTAATACTTCCTCATACTGCTCTACATCCTTTTTTTCCAGCCACAACATTATTTTTATTTTTTCTATGCTTAATTTCAACACTAATTTTTTCCCTGTTTCTGATGTACTCAAATATAGATGATATCTTTTTCTATCATTTCTTATTGTATTTTCTGAACGTTTTTCCAATAAATTACTTATTATTTTTGTATTCTTTGCTCCATCATGCGATAGTTCCGCAAGCATTCCCCTGCAGCATGACATCTCTCCTGTCGACAAGCCCAGAATCTCTGATACCATCATCAGATTATCTTCTTCATTTGGATTTTCTACATAACTTTTTATTAATTTTTCTATTTTCCCCATTCCCATATTTTCCTCCACCATTTCCTTTTATTTTAGATTTTACTTAGAAACATTTTAGTATACTTCTAGGTAAATTGTCAATTTATTTTTTAATTATTTTATGCTTATTTTCATTAATTCATTTGGCAAATGTCATACTGCTTAAGAATATCACCGGCAGTATTCCTATTGCCATATTTTTTTACAATATCTTACCATTCCTCTTCTTCATTTTCTCCCCTAATAATTTAGCAGCTGAAAGTTCATTTATTCTTAAACTTTCAGCTGCATTATTTTTTTATACTTTCAGATCAGAATCAATCTTTTTTATCAAATGATTATATCTTACTAATATAGGTTCTACTTCTTCATTTATAAATACTTCTGTCTGTTCAGCAGCAAATCCGGTAAATTTTTCCGGTTCCAGTATACTGTCCAGTTTTTCAGGGTTCACTTTGATTCTTCCGTCTTTTTTAATTCTTTCTATAAGGTCATTTGAAAGTCCTTCCAGCTTTACCCTTTTGGTAGTTTCCATTGATAATTCCCTGATAATCTCATGTACTTCCTGTCTGTCCTGTCCGTTTTTAACAGCTTCCATAATAATATTTTCAGATGCCATAAATGGAAGTTCTTTCATAATATTAGCTTCTATTACTTTAGGATAAACCACTATTCCATCCAGTATATTCAGCCATATTATAAGAACAGCATCCACTGCAAGAAATGCCTGTGGAACAGACAGACGCTTATCTGCCGAATCATCCAGTGTTCTCTCGAACCATTGCGTAGAATATACCAAAGCTCCGTTCATTGACAATGACATGACAAACTTCGCAAGTGATGAAATTCTTTCGCTTCTCATCGGGTTTCTTTTATATGCCATAGCTGATGAACCTATTTGATTTTTTTCAAAAGGTTCTTCCAGCTCTTTCAAATGTTGCAGTAATCTCATATCATTAGTAAATTTATGTGCTGACTGTGCGATATTTGAAAGAAGCTCCAAAGTATGGCTGTCAATTTTTCTGTCATAAGTCTGACCGGTTACACCTTGCAATTTATTAAATCCTGCTTTTTTTGCAACCATTTTATCAAGTTCTCTTACAGCTTCAAAATCCCCGTTGAATAACTCTTTGAAACTGGCTTGTGTTCCGGTAGTTCCTTTTACTCCTCTGAATCTTAGATTTTCAATGCGAAATTCCAGTTCTTCAAAATCCAGAAGCAGAGACTGCAGCCATAGTGTTGCCCTTTTTCCCACAGTAGTGAGCTGAGCTGCCTGAAAATGAGTAAATCCCAATGTTGGAAGGTCTTTATTATTATGTGCAAAATCTTTCAGACTTTTTATCAAATTTACCATTTTTTCCTTTATAATTTCAAGTCCGTCTCTTATCTGAATCAGATCTGTATTATCCCCCACAAAAGCACTTGTAGCTCCTAAATGAATTATTGCCCTTGCATTTACTGCCTGTTCACCATATGCATGAACATGTGACATTACATCATGTCTCAGTTTTTTTTCGTACTCTTTTGCTGTTTCAAAATTTATATCATTCTCAAATTTTTTCAGCTCCTGTATCTGTACATCACTTATTATATCAAGTCCTATTTCTTTTTCACATTCAGCCAGAATTACCCATAATTTTCTCCATGTTCCGAATTTCTTTTCAGGCGAAAAATTATAAAGCATCTCTTTACTGCTGTATCTTTCTATAAGCGGATTATCATACACATCTTTTTTCATATTACTTCCTTTCGGTACATATTAAATTTTCTAAAGTTATAAATCTTTTAAGTATATATTCTGTGTTCTTTCCGGTCACACAGAAATCATTGATACCGGACATTCTAAAAATTCTTCTATAAATCTGATATACTTTTTACAATTTTCAGGAAGCTCGTCATAATTCTTTATTTTGCTTATATCTTCTTTCCAGCCGTCAAATTCTTCATATATTACCTTTATTTCTTTTGATTTTCTCAGATTCGGAGGATAGTTCACATATCTTTTTCCGTCTATTTCATAAGCTACTGCTATTTTTACTTTATCAAAACCGTCTAATACATCTAGTTTAGTCAGTACTATATCTGTCAGACCGTTTATCATTACCGCATATTTTCCTATTATCAGATCAAGCCATCCGCATCTTCTCGGTCTTCCTGTATTTGATCCGTATTCTCCTCCGGTTTTTCTAAGAATTTCTCCTGTTTCATTATCTTCTTCAGTAGGAAAAGGACCTTCTCCTACTCTTGTCGTATAGGCTTTCATTACTCCCACTACTTTTTCTATTTTTCTCGGAGATACTCCTGCTCCCACAGCAGCTCCTCCTGCAGTCGGTGAAGAAGAAGTTACATACGGATATGTTCCGTAATCTATATCCAGCATTAATGCCTGTGCTCCTTCAAAGAGAACTGTTTTATTATTGTCTACTGCCTCATTTACTTCACTTACTGCATCTATAATTCTGTGTTTTATTTTTTGTGCCAGATTTACATATTTTTCATACAAAGCTTCCGGTTCAAATGTTTCTTTCCCATATCTTTGCAGCATGTCGTTTTTATCTTTTATATTCCACTCCAACTTATCCTTAAATCTGTCCATCTCCAGCAGATCACCGGTTCTTATACCGTTTCTCGCTATTTTATCAATATAACACGGTCCTATTCCTCTTTGTGTTGTTCCTATTTTATTTTCTCCCCTTGCTTCTTCTCTTGCTTTATCTATTTCTATATGATAAGGCATTATCAGATGAGCCCTTTCATCTATAAACAAATTATCAAGATTCTTTCCCCTTTTCTCCAATTCATTTATCTCTTTCAAAAGTACCTCGATATCTATAACCACTCCCGGACCTATTATACACTTTCCTTTTGAATTGATTATTCCTGAAGGAAGAAGCTGCAGTATAAACTTTTCATCATTTACTACCACAGTATGTCCTGCATTATTACCACCCTGAAATCTGACAATATAATCAGCTTTTGGTGCCAGCACATCAATTATTTTCCCTTTTCCTTCGTCTCCCCACTGTGTTCCCACTACTACATAAGTATTCATATTCTTCCTCCTATTTTTTTTACAATCCCCACATAAGGCAGATTTCTATGTTTTTGCGCATAATCTATACCATATCCGACTACAAATTCATCGGGAATCTTAAACCCGATGTAGTCTACATTAATATCCACTTCTCTTCTTTCGGGTTTATCAAGCAGAGTACATATTTTCATGACTTTCGGATTTCTTATTTTTAATGTTTCTTCTACTTTTTTTAGTGTATATCCTGTATCAATGATATCTTCCACTATTATTACGTTTCTTCCCTCTATCAGTTCCTCCAGATCCTTTTTTATACGTACTTCTCTTGAACTTTCCATACTGTTTCCATAGCTTGATACAGTCATAAAGTCAATTTTAGCATCCAAAGTGATCTCTCTTGCAAGATCAGACAAAAAAATTACAGAACCTCGCAAAAGACCGATTAAGACTATTTCTTCCCCGGCAAAATCCTTGTTTATAGTTTTGGCAAGCTCTTTAACTTTTTTATTTATCTCCTCCCTCGAAATCAAAACATCTACATCATACTCCATTACCAGACTCCTTTTTTATTTTTTCAAAATTTATTTCATAAAAAAACTCTAGTATGCACTTATAGCACTAGAGTTATATGAAGTTATTTATTTGTTTATAGCTTAAAACTATCTCAGGTTTTGAGACATTATCAAAAAATACACTTTTATACATCTTTGATTTTTCAGCCATTCTTCTCACCATTCTTATTAATAGTTTACAATATATATTAACAAATTAATTATTCATTTGTCAAGGAAATAATCAGTAATAGAAATATGCTGTTTATATTTGATTTTTCTATAGTAACGGGGGTCGGACACTCCGGTAATTCTAAAAACATTGTATTTTTCAGCTAAATTCTTTTACATAATAGCATTTTTTTACTCTTCCTTCACATTTCAAATCCCTGATATTACTAATCATTATATCCGCATATTTTTTATTAAATGATCTCAAAAATATTCTTTCATTTACTATTTGAAGCTCTCTTACGTAAAATTTGTCCATAAATTTGAAAATACAGACTTCATTATGCAGCTTAACAATATTGTCAGGTACATCTGACTCCACAACAAGATAAGAACCATCCGGTATATTTCTCTTTTCCAGACCCTGCATACTCTGATCCTTCATTTTTATTACATATGTATCGCTTTCTTTGTGATTGTACAGCTCAGTTGTATCATAGAGTTCCTGAATATCATTAAACTGAACATATTCAAAAGAAGACACACCTATCATTTTATAATCAATAAAATGAACTCTCTCTATCTCGTAGTTCTTATCAAGAAAATCAGCCATTTTAAAAAGCTCCACAGCATTCAGACCGTAAATTTCCGCTAAAGTATGCAGAACTCTTGGTGATATTGATCTTATCTTACCGTCCTCCAGTTTTTTCAATGATGTAAAATTATATTTCACCCCCTTATGATTCAGATACATTTCTACTTGTCTGAAAGAATACTCCTTTTCCAGTCTTGCTTCTTTCAAAATCATGACAAGTTTTTCAAAATTATCCATATCCCCTCCTTAGTATTATTTTACTACATTTTAAGTAATTTTTTTATTTTTTTTATAAAAAATGTTGACTTTAATCTACCTTTGTGATATAAATTAATTACAAAATAATCAAAAGGGGGATGAATAAAATGTCTAAAGACGGACTATTTTCACTTTATCTGATTAACAAGCTTCTTGAGGAAGGTCTTATATGTATTGCTTCTGTAGAAGATGACTTAAAGACTGAAAAATTCTATCTTGAACTAGGTATCATTATACAGGATATTCTGGAAAATTTCAAGCTTGTTTAATGGATCTGATCCTGAATTATCAGGATCAGATTTTTTAATATTATCATTTATTTTTATTTTTTTATTAATATTTTATTATTATTTTTATTTTAACATTTAAAATTTTTTCATAATATTTAAAAATAAAGTCTGATGATGTTTTGTATAATTCTAAAAATACAATATTCTTTGATTATCTGCATATAAATAAAAACTGCCTTAAAATATCAGCCTGTTAATTCCTACTATAATAGTATTTATTTAACAGGCTCCTGTTTTAAGGCAGTCCGTATATTTTATTTCTAAACGATATCTGCTTTCAGCACCTTATCTCCTTTAGCTATCCAGTAAAGTTTCTCATATTCTCTTGCAGATTTTATCCATGAGAAATCCAGATTCATATTTCTTTCTATAAGTTTATCCCATACTCCTTTATCATTAAAATAATATCTTTCGGCACGTCTTAATGTGTAGAGCATGTCATCTGCGTTAAAATTGGCAAATGTAAATCCATTTCCTTCTCCGGTATATTTATTATATGATGTAACTGTATCTTTCAGTCCTCCTGTTTCCCTTACTATCGGTATTGTTCCGAATTTCATTGCTATCATCTGGCTCAAACCGCATGGTTCATACCTGGAAGGCATCAAAAACATGTCACTTCCTGCATAAATTTTATTCGCAAGTACAGGATCATATCCTAACTTTATTTTGAATTTTGACGGATATTTCTTTTCCAGATTCCAGAAAAATTCCTCATATTCCTTATCTCCGCTTCCCAGAATTATTATCTGTACAGGATCTTTCAGCAGTTCTTCGATATTATATCTGACAAGATCTATTCCTTTCCCTTCTACAAGTCTTGTAATCATAGAAATCACAGGTGTTTCAGGTGTTTCAGGAAGCTTCATCTCCTGCTGCAGAAACATTTTATTTTTTGCCTTGTCTTTTCTGGTATAAATATTATAATTTACATATATGCTGCTGTTTCTTTCAGGATTAAAATAAATGACATCAATTCCGTTCAAAACACCATATATTTTTTTTGATGTAGTTATATCTTCCAGCCCTTCACTAAAATAAGGATATTTTATTTCTTCAGCGTAAGTTTTACTCACAGTTGTGACTATATCAGCATATTCCATACCAATTCTCATAAAATTCAGACCACCTCCCTTCATATCATAACCTAATCTATGAAGCGAAGTTTTGGAAAATTTCCCCTGATACATCAAATTATGTATTGTAAAGACCGTTTTCATATTAGCAAAAAACTCATCACTCAAAATATAACGTTTTTTCAAAAAGAAAGGTAATAATCCTGTCTGCCAGTCATTACAATGTATTATATCAGCTTTAAGCTGTATTTTTCTTAAAAATTTTAATACTATTTCACAAAATACACTAAACTGTATATCTTCATCATCGCACCCGTATACCTGAGAACGTTCAAATAATTCTTTATTTTCCACAAAATAATAGATTACATATCCCTCTACTATCTTATAAATATTAAATACCCTTCCGCTGTACTCGACTGAAATTACAGGTTCCATTTTTTTCGTATAAATTTGTGAAATCTGTGAATACTTTGGCATGATCACACTTACATCATGTCCGATTCTGCTCATTTTTCTCGGAAGTGAATACATTACATCTGCCAATCCTCCTGTTTTGAAAAATGGGAACACTTCTGACGCCACAT
>JAITVW010000165.1 GCA_031285605.1 Fusobacteriales bacterium
CGGCAACAAAAGCAATAATTGGACTTTCAGAATACGGTGTCTCAGGAGACGGCAGATTGTTTATGGATCTGACAAAATCTATAGAATTATTAAAAAATAATAAGCTTTTTATAACAAAATTTGATATTGATGATTTCTGTCAGGAGGAATTAGAAGGGTTTGGTGGTTTCTTAATGAGTTTATTAAGAAATCCCAGAAAATTTATTCAAGACCTGTATAAGTAAAAATTATACTCTAAATACAGAACTAATAGTACAAGAAATAAATTATGTTGAATCGTTAGCTTTTGAATTGGAAATAGAGGGTTTTTTCCCCTCTTTCAATTCTTTAGTATTTTTAAATAAATACAAAAATAATAAAATATCTGATATGGAGTTTGATATCTTTTTAAAGCAGATATCATATTCCAGATATTTAAAAGAGAAAAAAATAGACAGTCAACTTATAACAAACCAATATATAACAAACCTTGTAAGAAGTTTTAAAAAGTAGAAAAGGGGATATTATGAGTGAAAAAATACAAGGGATCGAAGTTGAAGTTAGTGTTCTTTTTAAAAATAAAAGCTTTTTAAAGAGTTTGGATGAGATTCAAAAAAAACTAGATAAGATGGTATCAAGCATAAAAAATTTTGAAAATGCAGGTATAAAATCTTTTGGTAATTTTGAAAGAAAAATAAATACCAGTATGAAAAGTATTTCCAAAACCATGCAAGAAAGTATAATAGAAGCCGGAAAAGTTACAGAAACCAACTATAGAAATAATTTACAACAAACTGTTAAAATAACAGAAAAAATAATGAAACAAAATGGTGACATTATAGAACGTACAGTTAATACGCAAACTAATAACAGCTCACAAAATAAAAGTAAAGCTGTTGATACTACTACTATTCATAATATTAAAACTCAAGAAAACGCTACAGATATTGAAACATCTGATAATACAGCCGATAATGCAAAAGAAGAGAAAAAGACTGAAAGTTATTCAGAATCTTTAAAAAAACTAAAAGAAACAGTTGACACTTTTGGTTCTGATACTTTTAGTAAAATGCTGGAACCTCTCACTAATATGACTGATATTATTGATAATCTCAAAGAATTTGGCGGTGCACTTAAAGAAATTACAACTACAGGCGGCAAATTTGATTTAGGAAAAACACTAAAATTTGGAGCAATTAGTGCGGGTTTATATATACTTAACTCCTTATTTGAAACTTTCACTAATTATTTAAAAGACAATGAAACTGCTCAGGCCTCCTGGAATGCAATTGTAGAAAATGGGAAAGCAATCTTAAAAGGAGTTACTGATATAATTACTACCGTTATAGGCGTAATGTTTGGTTTTAATAAAGAATTAGATGGTACATATAAGAACCATGATAAAGTGAATGGAGCATTAGAAAAAGTAAAAAATGCCACTGAAAGTCTAAAAGAAAAGGTTGAGCAACTGCAAGAATGGGTAATGAATAATCAAGATACAATTGCTTCATGGAGAGAAAAATTAGAAGAGCTTCTTCCATACATAATCGGACTTTTCATTATTGTAGAAATAACAAAAATAATATCAGCTTTAGCAGCAGTTATTAAAATAGCTGAAGGTGCTGTATTCGCACTAGATGCGGTTATGAAATTTATGTCTGCAACAAATCCCATGGTCTTAATAATAATGGCAATTGTAGGAGTAATAATTGCATTAATCTTATATTTAAAACACTTATATGATACAAATGAAGAATTTAGAGAAAAAGTAGATAATGCTTGGAAGTCTGTAAAAAATATTATCGCACTGGCTGTAGAGGATGCTCTTACATCTTTTGATGTCTTTAAATACGCATTAGGTGAACTTGCAAAGGCATGGGAAGCCTTTACAAATAAAGATTTTAAAGCGGGAAAAACACACCTTAGCAATATTGTAGATAAAGAAAAAATAAATTTACACGTAAAAGAACAGGCTGAATTAAGAAAAGCACAACGGAAAAAACAAGAAGCTGAAAATTTAGCAAAAAAAGCTGAAAAAAATGATCCTAAAATCTTAAATAATATCAATTCACAACCAAATATTAATCCAGATGCTATTAACAATATATATAACGGAAATCCCAAAGCACAGAAAGAGCTGAAAAAAGCAGAAACTTTAAAGCAGCAAATCACAAAAGAATGGCTGGATAACTGGAATACTTTTATAGAAAGTCAAAGCACTACAATAGCAACCTTGACTCAAGAATGGGTTAACTTTTTTACATCTTTACAGATTTTGGTTATAACAAGCGTAGCACTTATGTCACTTCCATGGATTATGTTTATAACAAATTTAAGTACTGCATTTTCAGCAGTAATTTTATCCTTAAGCACATTCTGGATAATATTTGTTACTAATTCTATAACATATTTAAGTCTGCTCTCTTCCACAACTATTCTTATTGTGGAGAGTATAAAATTTAAAATATTTGAATTGACAAATATACTAACTTTGGCAACAGTTATTATAACAAATAATTTACTTTTATTAACAGCATCTCTTTTTCCTGTGTTAACTACATCACAGGTTGTAATTGACGGTATAAAATCCAAGCTTAACGAACTTGCAGTTTCGTTCAATAATATTATTCAGAAAGTACAAGAAACGATTAATAAAATACGTGAGCTAAAAACAACAGCAAGTTTTGGAATAATAATCAATTCTACTGTTAATTCCGGCAAAGCCTCTAATATAGCTAGTCATTATATGGGGACTAATCACTTTTCCGGTGGATTAACCGCTATTAACGAACATGGTGACGAGCTGCTGCTTGCACCGGACGGAACTGTTATTGCGAACAATCCTTCTACAACTAATATTATGAGAGATTTATTTTTATTAAAAAATAATATGTCACACCTAAATTTCAAAATGAATGGAAACAGTGCAGCTAAAGCAACAAATAATATAACAATAAATATAGGTAATGTATCAAACAGAAATGATGTAGACTATTTATTAGATCAATTGTCTATGTTAGATCTAAGTTAGGGGGAAATATGCCAGAAGAAAGTGGACAAATAACTGAAAATACTGTGAATAATGAATCTCTTGAAATATTAAAAAATAAATTTGCAAAAGCAATGAAATATGCTGCTAAAATATCTGATCACTGGAGAAAAATTACAGGTAATTTTGTTTACCCTAATGGAATGTTAGACGATATTCCAGTTTATGTAACAGAATTTGATTATTCAAAATCAAATTCTGTTTCTCCAAATATTATGTTTTTAGGTAATGAATCAATTGATAATATTGAAAAAGATGTATATAGTATAGACTTGACTTTAATGTGTTATGGAAAAAACTATCTTGAAGAATTGGAAAAACTTAGACAAATATCTGAAGACAGAGAAGGAATTGAAAATATAATTTCATTCTATTACAGCAAAAATAAAAAAATATATTTTCCGCTGATAATATCTGGTATAAACTA
>JAITVW010000234.1 GCA_031285605.1 Fusobacteriales bacterium
TCATGTTTTATTTATTTCTGAGGGAGAAATAATAGTAGATACTGAAAAATCAAAACTGAATCTGGAAAATTATAAATTAGAAGACTACTATGTAAAGGAGTACTTAAATGTTTAAAAAATTAGTGAAATATGAATTGAGAAAAGGTATTATTCCTTATATAATTATTATGGTAAGCCTGATAGCAGCTTTTATTATAATAGCAGTGCAGTGTTCTTTTATAGATTTTGATTCATTTAACAGTTCCGGTGAAAATCAGTTTGTTGTTTTTATGATGGGTATTTTTCTCGTTGTAGGAATGGCGTATGTACTTATGATAGCAGGCGGGGTATTTAATTTTGTACAGGGGATAATGTATCTTGCCGATGAATTTTTCAGAGAAAAGGGATATCTGACTTTTTCTACGCCTAATTCGTCATATAAAATCATAGCTTCAAAGCTTTTAGTTTATTTTATAAGAAATTTTGTATATTTTATGTTAATTCTGGTCTCGGTATTAGGAATTTTATCTATAGTTTTCAGGGAAAATGATGAATTTTTTATGGTAATGGAATTTATTAGAAAAAACCCTTTACTGATAATTTTGGTATTGGTTTATGCTGTTTTAGGGCAGCTGATTCATATGATATTTATATACTTCATAATGACGCTGAATGTGACAGTTATTGACTTTAAACATAAAATTCTTTCATCGTTTCTGATGTATTTTGGAGTTACGGTTTTTCTGCGTATAATATACTTTTTTTTACAGCTTTATGTACAGTTTAATATTAATACAGCAGGATTAATGATTTTTTACAGATCATTAAGCATGGATATCCCCGTATATATTCCGGAATACGGCGGAGGAAATTATGAATTTATTCCTTTGCCGGTTTTTCCTGTTTTGATTATTTTTCTGGGAGTATTTTTTGTATTATATTTTTCAGTTTGTAAACTGATAGATAAAGGGGTAAATATTTAAGAATTTTTTGAATATAATAGTTCTCTGTTAAGCCAATGTTAGATGTCAGATTTTATTTACTTTTAAAGCAGATGGCTTTAAGAAAGATTTTTATATAACAAAATATTCATATATTTTTCTTTTTTCTGTTGAATATTAAAATATTTAGTACTGTAAAAGAAAAGCATATATCATATTTATGGAAAAAATATAAAAACTATATTTTACTTAATGGATGATATTTGATAATATAAATGTATAATAAAAGATAAAGGAGAATATAAAATATGGAATTATTAGTATTATCAGTCATATTACTGGTTGTCATTATAGAACTCATCAGACTCAGCATTAATAAAGAAGCACTTTTTAATTTCTATAATACGTTTCCATCGTGTGAAGATCATTCTGATAATTTTGCATATGGAGCCGGTAATAATAAACTATAATACTAACAGTAAATGTCCTTTATGTATTTAGGTCATAGTAGTTTTGTAGATGATATTTTATAAATATTTATTTTAATTATAGAGATTAGAGGGTGATTCTAAAGATTTTTTAGAATCATTTTTTTTTACAAATTTATTGAGAGGTGAAGATAATGAGAAGTGATAATTTGAAAAAGGGAGACAGAAGAGCACCGCACAGATCCCTGCTTAAGGGATTAGGCTTTGTAAATGAAGAAATGGATAAGCCTGTTATAGGAATTGCCAATTCATTTAATGAGATAATACCGGGACATATCCATCTGCAGACTCTTGTACAGTCTGTAAAAGACGGTATAAGAATGGCCGGAGGAGTTCCTATGGAGTTTAATACAATAGGAATCTGTGACGGACTGGCAATGAATCACATAGGAATGAAGTATTCGCTGGTAACAAGACAGATAGTGGCTGATTCGATAGAAGCTACTGTGATGGCAACACCTTTTGATGCTGTAGTTTTTATACCAAACTGTGATAAGGTGGTTCCCGGAATGCTTATGGCAGCAGCAAGACTGAATATACCAAGTATATTTATAAGCGGAGGAGCAATGCTTGCAGGTGTCTATAAAGGGAAAAAAATAGGATTAAGCAATGTTTTTGAATATGTCGGGCAGTTTGAATCAGGGAAAATGACTGAAAAAGAGCTGAATATGGTAGAAGATACGGCGTGTCCTACATGCGGGTCATGTTCGGGAATGTATACTGCAAATACAATGAACTGTCTGACTGAAGCACTGGGAATGGGGCTGCCCGGTAATGGAACTGTGCCGGCAGTATTTTCGGAAAGACTCAGACTTGCTAAAAAAGCAGGAATGCAGATACTGGAAATACTTAAAGCTGATCTGAAACCAAAGGATATAATGACAAAAGAAGCATTTATAAATGCAGTGGCAGTGGATATGGCACTCGGAGGATCTACAAATACAGCACTTCATCTGCCGGCAGTAGCACATGATGCAGGAGTAAAGCTTACTATAGATGATTTTAATGAAATTGCGGCAAGAGTACCTCAGCTGTGTAAGCTGTCGCCTTCAGGAGAGTACTTCATAGAGGATTTATACAGGGCAGGAGGAGTTACCGGAGTAATGAGAAGACTGCTTGAAAACGGGGAGCTGGACGGGACTCAGAAAACAGTTGCACTAAAAACACAGGAAGAACTGTGTAAAAAAGCATATATAAATGATGAAGATGTAATAAAACCGTGGGATAAACCGGCATATGCAAGCGGGGGACTGGCAGTGCTGAAAGGAAATCTTGCCGAACTGGGATCAGTGGTAAAAGCCGGGGCAGTGGCAGATGAAATGCAGGTGCATTCAGGACCGGCAAAGGTGTATAACTCTGAAGAGGAAGCAGTGGACGGAATTCTCGGAGGAAAAGTAAAAAGCGGAGATGTAGTGGTAATAAGATATGAAGGACCTAAAGGCGGACCGGGAATGAGGGAAATGCTTACCCCGACTTCTGTAATAGCAGGTATGGGACTGGACAAAGAAGTAGCACTTCTTACTGACGGAAGATTTTCAGGAGCGACAAGAGGAGCCTCAATAGGACATGTATGTCCTGAGGCAGCGGCAGGAGGAACTATAGCGGTAGTAAGAGACGGTGATATTATAGAAATAGATATACCAAACAGAACTCTGAATGTAAAATTGAGTGATGAGGAAATTGCAGCCAGAAAAGCTGAATTGAAACCATATGAGCCTGAAGTAACAGGATATCTGAAAAAATATGCACTGCATGCAGGCTCGGCAGTTAACGGAGCAATAGAGGAATATTAAACTTTATTTTTGAAATATAAAAGACAGATACTTTCAAAGGAGAGAAAATGCTGACATTATGTGACTTTGTGGAAGCAAAGGAAAGATTATCAAATGTACTGATAAAAACTAAGCTTATATATAGTTCTACATTTTCAAAGGAATTTGGGAACACAGTTTATATAAAGCCGGAAAACCTTCAGAGAACCGGATCATTCAAAATCAGGGGAGCATATAACAAAATATTTATGCTTTCAGAGGAAGAAAAGAAAAAAGGGCTTATAGCCTCATCAGCTGGAAATCACGCTCAGGGAGTGGCATTTGCCGCACAAAAGCTGGGCGTCAAGGCAGCTATAGTTATGCCGAAACATACACCGCTTATAAAAGTCGAGGCAACTGCAAGGTTCGGTGCTGAAGTGGTTCTGTACGGCGAAGTTTATGATGAAGCATATAAGAAAGCAAAGGAACTTCAGGAAGAAAAAGGATATATTTTTGTACATCCTTTCGATGATGATGCTGTGATTGCCGGTCAGGGTACAATTGCACTGGAAATTTTGAAGGAACTTCCGGATGTGGATATAATAATGGTTCCTCTTGGAGGAGGAGGACTGATATCCGGAATAGCAGCAGCGGCAAAATTGAAAAATCCGGGGATAAAAATAATAGGTGTAGAGCCCGAAGGAGCAGCCAGTGCCATAAAGTCCCTAAATGAAGGTAAGGTAACAGAACTTTCGGAGTCATATACAATAGCAGACGGAGCAGCGGTAAAAAGAATAGGAGATACTACTTTTGAATATATAAAAAAATATGTTGATGAAATAATAACAGTTTCTGATTATGAACTAATGGAATCATTTTTGATACTGGTAGAAAAACACAAGCTGATAGCTGAAAATGCCGGAATTTTATCTCTGGCCGGACTGAGAAAGATAAAAGAAAAAGGCAAGAAGATAGTTTCTGTATTAAGCGGAGGAAATATCGACGTTTTGACAATTTCTTCAATGATAAGCAAGGGACTTATTTCAAGGGGGAGAATATTTAGTTTTTCTGTTCAGCTTCCGGATAAGCCGGGACAGCTTCAGATGGTATCGGATATACTGACAAAGCTGAATGCCAATGTAATAAAACTGGATCATAATCAGTTTAAAAATCTTGACAGATTTCACGAAGTGGAGCTTCAGGTAACTGTAGAAACTAACGGAGAAGAACATATACAGAAAATAGTAAAAGAATTTAAGAATTTTGGCTATGAAATTCTGAGAATAAATATATAAATAAACAGAGCCGGCAAAATTGTCAATACCTGAGGATCTATCACTGCAGGAAATGAACTTCTTTGTAAAAAGCAGACAGTGGTCGAATGACAGGAAAATCGGGAGTGATTCAAATGAAAAAGTATGAAATTTTAATAATAGCGAAGAATACTGACGGAATAATAGCAAGAATAATGTCACTTTTTAACAGAAGAGGATATCATGCCCTGAAAATGACAGCGGGAGTAACTAACAAACCGGGATATACGAGGCTTACACTTACGGTAGAAGGCGATGATAAGATACTTGACCAGATACAAAAACAGGTATATAAAATAACTGATGTGGTAAAAGTAAAGATATTCCCTAAGGAAAATGTTATAAGAAGAGAGCTTATGCTTCTGAAAGTAAAGGCAAATATAGAAACAAGGGCTCAGATAGTGCAGATAGCCGAGATATACAGAGGTGAAGTGGTAGATGTTTCTCCTGACTCGGTAACAATGGAGCTTACCGGGGACAGTCAAAAATTAGGAGGATTCGTAGATATAATGGAAAGTTACGGTGTCCTGGAAATAGCAAGAACAGGGGTTCTGGCAATGAGCAGGGGAGAAAAACTGTAACTTGGGAATGAAATATTCCGAAAAATATAAAATCTGTAATAAATAAAGGGTGATAAAAGATGGAAGATAAGATGATAAGCGGGGCCAGAATAATACTGGAATGCCTCAGCAGACTAGGAGTAAAAAATATATTCGGATATCCCGGCGGAAGCGTGATTCCTATTTATGATGAATTATACAGTTTTAAGGGTCTTAATCATTATTTTTCAAGACATGAACAGGGAGCGGCGCATGAAGCCGACGGATATGCAAGAGTTTCCGGAGAAGTAGGCGTGTGTCTTGCCACTTCGGGACCGGGAGCTACCAATCTGGTAACAGGAATAATGACTGCGCATATGGATTCTATACCTCTTCTTGCCATTACAGGACAGGTAGTAAGCAGCCTTTTGGGAAAAGATGCATTTCAGGAAAGTGACATTGTAGGAATAACAGTACCTATTACAAAAAATAACTATCTGGTTCAGAATATAAAGGATCTGCCGCACATGATGAAAGAAGCTCATTATATAGCAAGAACCGGAAGACCGGGGCCTGTACTTATAGATGTACCGAAAGATATACAGCTGGCAAAAATTCCTTTTACCGAATTTGAAAAGCTGTATAATCAGGAAATAGAGCTGGAAGGATATGAACCGACATATCACGGGCATCCTATGCAGATAAAAAAAGCAGTAAAAGAAATACAAAATGCAAAAAAGCCGTTGATTATAGCAGGAGCCGGAATATTAAGAGCAAATGCAAGTGATGAACTGAAAGAACTGGCTGAAAAAATGGATATACCTGTGACTATGACTCTTCTGGGTCTTGGAGCTTTTCCTTCAAGCAATGAATTATCTTTGGGAATGCTCGGGATGCACGGAACAGTTTATGCAAACTACGCTACTGCAGAGGCTGATCTGGTAATAGCGGCAGGAATCAGATTTGATGACAGAATTACAGGAAATCCTGACAAATTTTGTAAAAATGCAAAAATAATACATATTGATATAGATCCTGCGGAAATAGGAAAGAATAAAAAGCCGGATATACCAATAGTAGGAGATTTGAAAAATATACTGACAGAAATAAACGGAAAGCTGAAAGATAAAAATAACAAGGAATGGCATGAAAAAATAAAGGAATGGAAAGAAGAGTATCCGCTGATTTACAAAAAACGGAATAAATCAAAGCTGTGTCCTCAGGAGGTTCTGGAAAAGATAAACAGTATAGCAAAAGGAGAGGCAATAATAGTAACTGATGTAGGTCAGCACCAGATGTGGGCGGCACAGTATCTTGACTATGAAAAGCCAAATACCATATGTACGTCAGGAGGAGCAGGAACAATGGGATTCGGACTGCCGGCAGCAATAGGGGCACAGGTGGCAAAGCCGAAAGAAAAAGTAATAACGATAGTAGGCGATGGTGGAGTACAAATGAATATTCAGGAGCTGATGGTGGTAAAACAGTATAATCTTCCTGTCAAAATAGTAATTTTGAATAATTCTTATCTGGGAATGGTAAGACAGTGGCAGGAGATGTTTAATGAAAAAAGATACTCTTTTGTAAATCTTGAACATAACCCTGATTTTGTAAAACTGGGTGAAGCCTATGGAATAAAATCGGCAGAACTGTCAAAACCGGAAGATCTTGTTCAGATGGAAGAGCTTTTGAATACAGATGAGCCTGTTCTGATAAACTGTATAGTTGAAAAAGAAGAGAATGTCTTTCCGATGATTCCCTCAGGAACAAGTGTTGACCAGATGGTAGGGAAAAAGGGGGAGATTTAGATGACTAGAAGACATGAAATTTTGGTAATAGCCAAAAATAAAAACGGGATAGTATCAAGAATAATGTCGCTTTTTAACAGAAGAGGTTATCAGGTTCAGAAAATGACAGCAGGCGTTACAAATAAAGAAGGATATGCAAGACTGACCCTTACTGTGGAAGGTGATGATAAAGCACTTGATCAGATACAAAAACAGGTATATAAAATAATAGATGTAGTAAAAGTAAAGGTATTTCCCGAAGAGGGAGTTATCAGAAGGGAGCTTATGCTTCTGAAAGTAAAGGCAAACCATGAAACAAGAGCACAGATAGTACAGATAGCCGAGATTTACAGAGGAAAGGTGCTGGATGTTTCTGCGACATCACTTACGATAGAATTAACGGGAGATGTACAAAAATTAAGAGGATTTATAGATATTCTGGATAACTATGGTATACTTGAAATAGCAAAGACCGGGGTACTGGCAATGAGCCGCGGGGAAAAAATGTAAGATACCGACAAAGGAGGAAGTTAATGACTAGAAAAATAAAGATATTTGATACTACATTAAGAGACGGGGAGCAGACACCCAGAGTAAACCTGAATTCGCAGGAGAAACTAAGAATAGCAAAACAGCTGGAGTCATTAGGGGTAGATATAATAGAAGCAGGATTCGCCATTTCATCTCCGGGGGATTTTGAAGCTGTAAGTATAATAGCTGAACATGTAAAGGATTCTACAATAGCCAGTCTGGCAAGAGCTGTAAAGAAAGATATAGAAACAGCGGCAAGAGCATTGGAAAAAGCAAATAAAAAGAGAATACATATTTTTCTTGCGACATCACCGTTACACAGGGAATATAAACTGAAAATGGGCAAGGAAGAGATACTGGAAAAGATATATGAAGCAGTAAAATATGGGAAAACGTTAATGGACGATATACAGTTTTCAGCAGAGGATGCTATGAGGACAGAGCCTGAATACCTTGCAGAAGCGTATAATGCGGCTATAGCGGCAGGAGCTGTTACAATAAATGTTCCGGATACTGTAGGATACAGAACTCCTACGGAAATTTTTGAGAGAATAACATATTTAAGGAAAAATGTAAAAGGAATAGACGGAGTGGATATTTCCACACATTGCCATAATGATCTGGGACTTGCTGTGGCAAATTCAATAGCAGCAGTGGAATCGGGTGCAACACAGATAGAGTGTACTATAAACGGTCTTGGAGAAAGAGCGGGAAATACATCCCTTGAAGAAGTGGTAATGATTCTTGCCACAAGAAAAGATAAATATGAAAATTTTACTACAAGAATAGATACAAGACAGATCTATCCTGCAAGTAAGATGGTCAGCCTTCTTACAGGTGTGGCGACACAGCCTAACAAAGCAATAGTGGGAGCAAATGCATTTTCTCATGAGTCTGGAATTCATCAGCACGGAGTACTGGCTAATCCTGAAACATATGAGATAATAACTCCGGAGAGTGTAGGAAGAGATACAAACAGTCTTGTACTCGGGAAATTATCAGGAAAACATGCTTTTGTTGATAAAATGGAAAAGCTTGGATTTTCTATGGACAATGAAAAAATTGATGAATTATTTGCGGAGTTTAAAAAACTTGCCGATAAGAAAAAATATATTCTTGATGAAGATATCATATCTCTTGTAACAGGTGACGCAGGTAAATTTGAGGGAAGAGTAAGGCTGGAAAGTTTCGAGATTACAAGAAGAGAAGGAAAACCGAAAGCAGAGGTTACCATTACCATAGATAATAAAGAACAGACAATGACAGCTATAGGAGACGGACCGGTAGATGCCGCATATCATGCAATAAATAATATGCTTGGCAATAGTTATGACGTGGCTGAATACAAGCTGGATTCCATAACGGGCGATACCGATGCACAGGCTCAGGTAGTAGTGATAATAGAAAAAAATGGCGAAAGACATATGGGAAGAGGGCAAAGCACGGATATAGTAGAGGCTAGTATCACAGCATATATAAATGCCGTAAACCGGCTCTATAAAGGAGAGAAAAATGATTAAAGCTGAAGTCTTTGATACCACTTTAAGAGATGGTGCACAGGCACGGGGAATATCATTTTCAGTAAAGGATAAAATAGCTGTAACCCAGGCTCTTGATGATTTCGGGATAGACTACATCGAGGCCGGGAATCCCGGTTCCAATCCAAAGGATCTGGAGTTTTTTGAACTCATCAAATCTGTGGAACTGAAACATTCAAAGCTTGTAGCCTTTGGGAGTACAAGAAGAAAGGATGTAGCTCCTGAAGAGGATCAGAATCTCATTTCATTGCTGCAGGCGGGAACAGAGTATGTTTCCATATTCGGAAAAAGCTGGGATTTTCATGTTATGGATATTATAAAAACAACACTTGAAAATAATCTGGAAATGATAAAAGATACACTGTTATTTTTAAAATCAAAAGGAAAGAAAGTCATATTTGATGCAGAGCATTTTTTTGACGGGTATAAAAATAATCCGGAATATGCATTAGAGGCACTAAAAGCTGCGAAAGACGGAGGAGCAGAGGTACTTACCCTTTGTGATACAAACGGCGGATGTTTTCCTGAAGAAATTTCAAGAATAACAAAAGAAGTAAAAGAAAAGCTGCGCTATAGCGATAAGGAATTAACCGAGTTCAAAAAGTTGATTATCGAAAAGCTGGAAAAGTCGAAGAAAGATTACGAGTTGCTTTTGT
>JAITVW010000252.1 GCA_031285605.1 Fusobacteriales bacterium
ATTTTTCACACTATTTATTTTCTTTATTTTTAACATATTTTTCAAGATACTCTTCTATCAGCGCACTTGACCCGGAACCGCCGGATAATACCGTTCTCATAGTATTTTCCACTCCTTCGTCCAGAGGAAACACCCTTTCTCTAGGCACATGATATATAAATCCCGAAGTAGGATTAGGCGCCGTAGGACAAAAAACAGTAACATATTTTTCATGTTCGTCATCACTTACTATCCCTGTCATCAGAATATCGTTATTATACAGCTTGAACAATACTACCTTAGAAAAGGGTCTTGTTTTACGTTCAGTGGAAAGTATCTGTCCCAATGCTCCTTTTACCATGTTATAACCGGGAATTTTTGCCAGAAGTTTCACTTCTATATTATTATGAATCCAGTTTCCCACTTTGGTTTTGACTATTAAACCCACGAAAAAACAAATTAATACTACTATTGCCACTGCTATTATGACTGGAAGTATTCTTACATTTATAATAAACATAGACACCAGTTTCGTTACCGGGCTTATGTATTTTATTACAAAATTTACCACAATACTGAATATCCATAACAGCAGAGCCACAGGAAGAATTACCAGAAGTCCGCCTATTATTGATGTTATAAAAAAATTTTTTAATCTTTTCACTTTTTCTTTTCTCCTCTATTTAATTAATTTTCTGTATACTACTAAAAGAGGATTCCATACACTTGAGTTAGTAGGAGAATAAGCAAAGTCTATTTCTATGAATTTTTCCACAGGAATTTCAAAATTTATTACTATTGCTATCTGATCCAAAAACTGTGCTACCGCCTCATGTCCTGTTACCGTTCCGCCCAGTAGTACTTTTCTGTCTTTATCATATATTATCTCTACCTTATCAGGTTTGGAATCTTCAAAATCCGAATTTTTTGTCATGGCTCTCATTTCCAGCCTGTCTGCATTATATCCGTATCTTTTTGCTTCATCCAGAGTGAGCCCTGTCTGTGCTATTCTTATTTCGTAAAAAGAAGACGCATAGCTTCTGAGTGTCCCTCTCCATGAGACATCCTGTCCTGACAGATATTTTGCCAGAATCATGCCTTCTTTATTTGCCACATCCCCGAAAGGAGCATATAAATATTCATTTGTAAGTATATTTCTCGTATATATGGTATCACCCAAGGCATATACATCTTTAGTATTTGTCTCAAATTTATCATTTACTATTACTTTTCCGTTCTTTGTTTCAATGCAACTGTTTTCTATAAAATCAATATTCGGAGTTATTCCTATACTGAACAGCACAATATCAAAGCTTATTTCTTCACCGTTTTCCAATACAAGAGCAGCGGCCTTTCCGTCTTCTGACTTTACTTCTGTTACTCCGGAATTCAGCTTCAATGTCACTCCTTTTGCCGCCATTTCTTTTATTATGGGTTCTTTCATGCTGCTGCTTACTGTAGGAAGAATATCTCCCATTTTTTCAAGTATAGTTACATCAAGACCTCTTTTTTTGAAAGCTTCGGCCATTTCCATCCCTATAAAGCCTCCGCCGACGACTACTGCCTTTTTGATATCATTTCTTGTATCAAGAAATTTCTTTATTTTTTCGGCATGTACTGCATGAGACAGTGTGAATACATTTTCCAGTCCGTCTTTATATCCCTTTATGTCAGGTACAAAAGATTTTCCTCCGAAAGCCAGAATTAACTTATCATATTGAAAAGCACCGTTTATATCAGCTCCGCTTATTTCCAGCTCTTTCTTTTCAAAGTCTGCTTTCTTCACTTCATGATTTACCAGAACGTTTAATCCTCTTGCTCTGAATTCATCAGGTGTTCCCAGAACAACACTTCCAAATCCCAGCTCACCTGCAATATAGTATGGTGTAGGACAGCCTGCCCATGCTACATACGGTGTTTTTTCAAAAATAAATATCTCATCACCGGGATTCATTTTTTTATATTGTGTAGAAAACATCATTCCTGCTGCTCCCCCGCCAATTACCACTATTTTCGCCATGTATACCGCTCCTTTTATTTATAATTAGATTTTTTTTAATACTTTTCCTGTTTTAATATCATGTATCGTTTATGCTCGACAGCAGGTGTTTCAGTCTTGTCGCTACCATTTTTATTCCTATTTTATTGTCACCGCCGCGCGGAATAATAACATCGGCATACCTTTTGCCGGGCTCTACAAATTCCAGATGCATTGGTTTTACAGTTTTTCTGTACTGGTCTTTTATGCTGTCAAAACTTCTGCCGCGTTCTTTCATATCACGTTCTATTCTTCTCAGGAGTCTCTCGTCATCATCAGTATCCACAAAAACTTTTACGTCAAAAAGTCTTCTTAACTCCTCAAATGTAAATAACAGTATTCCCTCCACCATAATTAGTTTTGAAGATTTTACTATTTCCACCTCGTTTTTTCTATTATAAATTTTAAAATCATAAATAGGCTTTGCTATTTCATTTCCTGCGCTTAATTCTTTTATATGCTGAATTAACAGCGGAAAATCAATCAAATCCGGATGGTCATAGTTTAGCTCCACCCTTTCAGAGAATGAAAGATGATCATTTTTTACATAATAGGAATCCTGTTCCAGTAATACAGGGTTTATTTCATAATTTTTCAGATATTCCAGAATATAATGTGCTACACTTGTCTTCCCCGAACCGGTTCCTCCTGCTATTCCTACTACTATTGATTTAGATTTCATAATGCCTCCATTATATTTAGTATATAATATATAAGGCATGTTTTCAATATTTTATTTGCTGTTTTTCTGCTTTGTTTTGAAAGTTTTCGTTTCAAATATTATACACCCTTCTGCTTTGTTTTTCCTTTATATAAAAAAATCCGGTATTTAATAAATCAGGATTTTATTTTTAATAAGATTCTGCTCTGTTATCAGTATATCTCTTCTGTTTTTCTTCTTCTTTTACCACAGGAATCCATATTTCTGTGATATAATCTTCATTTTCAAGATTATTTTCCATATATTCCAAAGCATTGTTTAAAGCACTTATCCAGTTCATTTTTTCTCCTTATATGATAATATTATGACCCGTTTAAAAAGTAAAAGGATGTCTTATTATGCCCGGTTTTGAAGGAATTGAACATCAGCGCCTGTTTTCTTTTTTATTGTAAAAAAGCTGTCTTTTCTAATTTTAAAGACAGCCTTTTCCTGTTTATACTTCATATTTATTGAGAATTTCGTATAATTCTTCTTTGGTCTTCACTTCCACAGCCTTTTTTATATTATTTTCATCAAGAAAAATCTCAGAAACCTTGGCAAGAATATTCAGATATTCATTTGAATTTTCCTTTGGTGCTGCAATCATAATGAATATTTTCGACGGCTTCTTATCAAGAGCGTCAAAATCTATTCCTTCTTTTGAAATACCAAAAGCCAGAGATATTTTCTTCACTGCTCTTGCTTTCATATGTGGTATTGCTACTCCGTCCTGAAACCCTGTAGAACATGTTTCTTCCCTGTTATTCAGCTTTTCTATAAATCTTGCATAACCGCTGTCATCTACAACTCCTGTTTTTTTGAATGTTTCCCCCATTTCATTTAGTAATTCCTCTTTTGTTCCTGCTCTCAAATCTAATATTATTCTGTTTTCATCTAAAAAATCACTAATTTTCATGCACTTCACTAATCCTTTCATTTATTATCCCATTCAAAGACAACATATAATTTTATATCAAAAATTTTTTAATAAATTCTCAGACACACCATAAGCAGCTGAAAAATAAGAAGTTTCTCCTCCTTCAAGAAACCGGGCATATCCTCC
>JAITVW010000295.1 GCA_031285605.1 Fusobacteriales bacterium
AATGAAATATGATATAATCATACCCGGAAACCATGAGTTTAATTTTGGCATGGATGCTTTGAACAAAGTATTCAAACAATTTGACGGAAAAGTTTTGTCAGCTAATATTTATTATAAAACCGGAGAAAGATATCTTGAGCCGAGCATGATAATGACAATAGACGGAATCAAAGTAGGATTAATAGGAGCAACCACACCTTTAGTAGAACAGTTTGAGGAAGAATCAGGAAATGTTAAGGATATGAGATTTGCAATGCCTGCAGATGAAATAAGAAAAGAAGTTCAGAATCTGAAAAAACAGGGATCAGATGTAATAGTGCTTCTGGCTCATATGGGACTTCCAAATGAAAATAACATACCGGGAACAGGAGTAGTAGATATAGCAAATGAAGTTTCGGGAATTGATGTAATCATAGCAGGGCATGAGCATAAAAATGTAAGTAAGCAGGTAGTAAACGGAACAATAATAACTGAGCCTTACAGATACGGAGCTGCGATTTCGGCAGTTGACCTGAAATTTAATATAGATGCCAAGGGAAAGAAAATACTTGTAAACAAAGATGCAAAAACTATAAGTGTAAACAGTGAAAAATCAGATAAAAAAGTGGAAGAGATATATACTCCGTACAGTGAAATATTAATCAAAGATGCAAATGTAAAAATCGGGGAAACTGCAGATGATATGGTACCTCAGGTGCTGGTAAAAGGGATACCGTCTATTTATATGAAAGACTCGGGATTATCAACATTATTTGGTGATGTGCAGATATATTACAGTAAGGCTGATGTAGTGTCATTCCTTGTGGATAATAAAAAAGCGGTGCTCAATAAAGGAGATATAAAAAAGAAAGATATAGCCAATAATTATCAGTATACATCAGGAGAAACTACAGTGTACGAGCTTACGGGAAAAGACCTGAAAGATTATATGGAATGGTCGGCAGCATATTTTGATACTGTAAAGCCCGGTGACACCGAATACAGATATGATCCTGTAAGAGGAGCTTCAAAGTATATGACTTATGATATGTTTGGCGGAGTAAAATATAAAATAGATTTGAGAGAGGCTCCGGGGAACAGAATAAAGGATCTTAGGCTGGTAAAGGGAAATAAAAAGGTAACTGATGATATGAAAATTAAAGTAGGACTAAATGCTTACAGATATGAAATGCTGGCAGCAAAAGGAGGACCGCTTGAAGGAAGAAGAGCGGATCCTGTATGGGATTCTAAAACTGCATTTGGTGAAGAAGAAGGAACTATAAGAAATATGACTATCAGATATATCAGAGATGTGAAAAAAGGAAAAATAGACGGTAAAGCACATGGTTACTGGGAAGTAACAGGAATTGAATAAATACAGAAAAACAGGAGGAAAAAATGAGTGTACATATAGCAGCTAAAAAAGGAGAAATAGCAGAAACAGTACTGCTTCCGGGAGATCCGCTGAGAGCAAAATATATAGCAGAAAAATATCTGGAAAATCCTGTACAGTATAATAATGTAAGAGGAATGATGGGATTTACAGGAACATATAAGGGAAAAAAAGTATCTGTTCAGGGAACAGGTATGGGAATACCCTCTATCTCAATTTATGCTACTGAACTGATTACAGAATACGGATGTAAAAATCTGATAAGAATAGGAAGTGCAGGCTCATACCAAAAAGATGTAAAAATAAGAGATATAGTAGTAGCAATGGCTACTTCTACTGACTCTAATATAAATAACCTCAGATTTCCGGGAGCTAATTTTGCGCCGACTGCAAGTTATGAGCTTTTTGCAAAGGCTATAGCAGCTGCAAAAGAAAAGGGAATAGAATTTAAGGCAGGAAACGTAATGTCAAGCGATACTTTCTACGGTGATGATAAAGAAGCGTGGAAGCACTGGGCAGATTTTGGAATACTGTGTGTGGAAATGGAAGCAGCAGGTCTTTATACACTTGGTGCAAAGTATAATGTAAATACGCTGGCCATTTTGACTATCAGTGATTCATTGGTTACAGGAGAGGCTACTACATCGGAAGAAAGAGAAAAAACATTTAATGACATGATAGAGATGGCTTTGGGTACTCTTTAAAAAATATAACATTATTAAGGAGAGTTTATGGTAAACTTATCTGAAAAGGAAATACTGGAGCTTATAGATGAAGCTATAGAGATTTCCAAAAAAGCTTATGTTAATTATTCACATTTTCCTGTAGGAGCAGTTCTTATAGATGAAAACGGAAGAAAATTCAAAGGGGTAAATGTAGAAAATGCCTCATTCGGATTATCACTTTGCGCCGAAAGAAATGTTATTACCACTGCTGTTACAGATGGGATGAAAAAGATAAAAACACTGGTGGTTACAGGAGATACTGATAAACCAATCAGTCCTTGCGGTGCATGCAGACAGTTTATGCTGGAATTCGCCGACGAGAATACAGTAATAATATTGTCTAATTACAGCAGGGAATATAAAATATGCAGTATGGAAGACCTGCTTCCTTACTCGTTTAAACTTTAATACACAGGAAAAACTGTTCTTTTTTCAGGAAATAGTATGAAAAGGGACAGTTTTTATTATGGATTTTATTTTTCTGCTGTGCAGTAATTCATAAATTTCGGAATCTGATATATTTTTATACAGATACATAATAATTTTTTGAAATAAAACAGTATAAAAAATACAATGCTAATATGGAGGTAATATTATGAAAAGATTCCGGATATTTTATTTTCCGGGCTTTTTTGTTCCGGTACTTTTATGTTTTGGGGATATAAACGGGGAGCAGGAACAGAGGAAATAAAACTTATTCGTCAGACAGAAAAAGAAAAATAAGAAAAGATATTTAAAAGATTTTTTTGAAAATTTAAATTGAAAAATGGCAGTACATAATTGTAACGACCATTTTTTATTGTCAGAATAAAAATTTTTATAAATAAATATATTTTGAAATATTTTAAAAAGTGATTTTAAGGTAGAATATTTCAGTATTTAATGTAAAGTGAAAAAAATAATCAAATAAAATATAAAAAAAATAACTTGACTTTTAATAAAAAGATGGTAAAAATAAATATAAGTGTTTTTTTTTTCATTTAAATAAAGAAAGGAGTGGTTAGATGGGAATAAATTATACAGTTATTATAATTGTAGCAGTTTATCTAATCGCAATGCTTCTTATCGGATGGTATTCATATACTAAGATAACAAGCAACGAGGATTTTATGGTAGCAGGAAGAAGACTGGGACCGGTACTTATGGCAGGAACACTTGCAGCTACTGAAATAGGTGGGGGAAGCTCGCTCGGTGTAGTGGAAAAGGCTTATGGAGACTGGGGAATGGGAGCTTCATGGTATATAATTACTATGGCGATAACATTTGGTTTTCTTACTTTTCTTGGTTCAAAATTCAGGCAGTCAATGGTAAAAACTGTTCCGGAATATTTCAGAAGGAGGTACGGGAGAAGTTCTGGAGCAATTACTTCCGTAATCATGATAATCCCTCTTATAGGTCTCACTGCAACACAATTTATAGCATCCTCTACAATTATATCGGTAATGCTGGGGGTAGATTATAAAATAGCAGTTATACTTGTATCAGCAGTGGTAACAATTTATGCGGTCATGGGCGGTCTTTGGAGTGTGACGCTTACAGATTTTGTTCAGGTATTTTTGATTGTATTCGGAATGATGATTGCAATACCGTTTGCATTAAAGACTGTGGGAGGCTGGGATAATGTAGCAGCTGTCCTTCCAAAAGAAAAATTTTATATGGTTAACAGCAGTATTAATCCCAAAACCATAATTTCATTAATTGTAATGTATCTTGCATCATTTACTGTAGGGCAGGAAGCTGTGTCAAGATATTATGCTGCAAAGGATGACAAGACTGCTGTACAGGGTTCGCTTCTTGCAGGGCTCATAAATATAATATATGCTTTTATCCCTACAGTTCTGGGTTTAATTACGCTTGCACTGGTAACAAACGGGACAATACCGAAAGATATCATAATGAAAGACGGTCCGAAGTATGCACTGCCGCTTTTGGCCATGCATACAATGCCTTCTGTGGTAATAGGACTCTTATTTGCCGGAATAATATCCGCAACTATGTCAAGTGCCGATTCTGATTTACTGGGAGCCGGATCAATATTTGGAAACGATATATATAAAATATACATAAAGCCTCATGCTACAAGTAACGAAGTAATGAGAACCACAAAAATAACAATGTTTGTTATAGGTTTTCTGGCTATGCTTGTAGCACTTATGAATAAAGGCAGTCTGATAAAGCTTTTGACACTGTCATTTACTTTACGGGCAGCAGGAGCATTTTTCCCTTATGTTATGGGGCATTACTGGAAAAAAGCCTCGGCTGTAGGGACAGTAGCCTCATTATTACTGGGGAGTTTCATTACATTATATGTGGAGATAAATAAAATAACAATTTTTGGATTGAA
>JAITVW010000306.1 GCA_031285605.1 Fusobacteriales bacterium
GAAGCCTTTCCTATAACCACTACAAATATCCCCAAAAATCCCAGCACCAGACTGATTATCTTATTTTTATTAAGTTTATCATCCTTTAGTACTATATGTGAGACGAGAGCCGTTGTCACCGGACTGCCTCCCACAATTATCGAAGAAATCGTAGCATCAATATATTTCAAAGCTGTGTAAAATACTGCATAACCTATAAATATCTGAAAAAAACCTATTATAAACAATACCTTAAAATTAGCAAAAAACATTTTCATATACTTTAATGAGAACAATAATAAAATAACACCGGCAAGAAAAAATCTTATCCCTGCAAAAGTAAACTGACCACTGTAGTACCTGTACCCTATTTTAATCGCTACAAAAGCCGTTGACCACAAAAAGGAACTTATAAAAGCACCCAGTGCGGCAACAGCTCTTGTATTTCTAATCTCAGACACTATAAGTTTAATCCTCCGTCTACTCTTATTACTTGTCCTGTAATAAATTTCGACATATCACTGGCTAAAAATAAAGCGGTATTAGATACATCTTCAGATTCTCCCATTGAACGCAGAGGGGTATTCGCAAGAACAGATTCTATAACCTGTTCTGGAAGTGCATGTGTCATGTCAGTTTTTATAAATCCCGGTGCAATTGCATTTGATCTTACATTTCTTCTTCCGAATTCTTTCGCCCAAGTTTTTGCCATGGCGATAACTCCGCCTTTTGTAGCAGAATAGTTAGTTTGTCCTGTATTCCCGTCAAGACCTACTACTGAAGCCATGTTTATTATACTTGCGTTTCCGCTCTTTAAAAGAAGTGAAATGAATCCCTGTGTTACATTATAAACACCTTTCAGGTTTATATCCACAACCAGATCCCAGTCCTCCTCTTTCATTTTCAATAATATGGCATCTCTTGTAATTCCGGCATTATTTACTAATATATCTAATTTTCCATATTGTTCTTTTATTTTTGCTGCAGCTTCTTTTATATTATCTCTGTCAGTAACATTAAGTTTAACAAAGCTTACATTTTTATGCGTATAATCCGGATCAATCAGATCTCCGGAAATTACTGTTGCTCCATTATCAGCGTATTTCAATACTATATCTTTTCCTATTCCTCTGGATCCGCCTGTAACTAAGGCTATTTTTCCCTGTAGCAATTTTACCACCTTTCTTCATAAACACTATTTTATAATTTCTAATTTTACTGAAGTAACCCCGGCATTTAAACTTTCAATAGCTCTGAATGCAGCAGTACTTAAGTCAATAACTCTGCCTTTTACATAAGGTCCTCTGTCATTTATTCTAACAACTACTGATTTACCGTTATTTAAGTTTGTTACTTTTACTTTTGTACCAAACGGTAAAGTTTTATGTGCTGCTGTCATAGTATACGTATCAAAAATCTCACCATTAGCTGTTTTTCTTCCGTGCCACTTCCCTCCGTAAAATGATGCTTTACCGGTTTTATAATACTCAAGCTTATCTGCCTTTTCTGCCTCCGTTGTATTTTTATCCGGTAAACTTTCAGCCTCTTCAAAGAACTGCGGTAAGATTACGCTCTCTCTTATTTTATCAGCCGCGTCATTTACATTGTTACTCTTTTTACCAGCTGTACTTTCTGTATAAGTTATTGTGCTCATTAGTACCACAAGTAAAATTAGTGCCTTTTTCATAAAACAAAAACCTCCAATTTTTTTGATTGTTAGAATTATATCATATTATTCAAAAAAATCAAAATTTAATAGAGTCCGCATAAAGCGGACTCCAATAAAAGGGGGGGTTAATTGAGGTTTCAGATCTTACGATCTAAAATGATTATACTACACTTATTGAAGAATTGCTATTATTATTTTATTAATTTTCGTTATTTTTTATATTAACAATATTCCGATTTTGTGTAAACCCCTCTATATTGCTGATTTTCTTTCATATAAAGATTTCTTTGAATCTTTATAAAACCACATATTATCTTCATGTGGAAGGACATTCTCTCTAATTTGTATATCATATCCAAACTGAATATTTCTTTTTCATTATCGTCAAAAACCAGTTTCAATACTTTTTCTCTTTTATTACTTTTTCTTTTTAGATTCCGTCTTCTGGTCTCTATAATACATTCAGGTTAAATACGAACAAAAAATCTGTTTTATTAACAAAGGATTTTTCACTTTACTCTACAAATAATATATAATTTTTTTTCAGAAAAAATCAAGCTTTCTTTTTTATTTTATCGCTTTTATTCTGTATTTTTCCTGACAATTTTACCGGATAATTTCTTCAAACCTCCGTTTTTCAAGGTTTGTAATTTTTAATTTCATTAAAATTTATGACCTTTGGGAAGTATATTTCTGTCCTGAAATATTTTCAAATACCGGTCTGCAAGCTTTTTATTCTTTTTATTCAGTTTTTCGAGGCTTTTCGCCACTGTATTGGTATAATTCTGTCTCTCTATATCACTGTAACTGGAACTAAGAGGATTGATAAGCAGAAGCTTTTCAAGAGCTTTTACATATTCTGCCTTAACCATATAAATATCCGCTATTCCTATGATAGAATCCAGCCTTCTGTTTTCCAGTATTACTCCTGCTATGCCAGGAAACTTATCAGTATTATAATTATCATAATTTTTTAAAGCATCAGAATAATATTTCAGAGCATGATTCTCATTTTCTTCTTCGTATATTCGGGCAAGAATATAATATCCGTCAGGATAATCCGGATGTTTTTCCACAAGTATTTCCGCATACATTCTCATTTTTTCTTTATTTCCTTCCAAACGGTATAAATCTATTAAATAATTATATGAATCATAACCGTCAGGATTTACCTCATGGATTTCAGATAATAATTCCCTGCTTCCTGTATATTACCTTCCATTCTGGCTATATTTCCCAGCTCATCAAGTGCAAGATAATTACGGACGTCTTCTTTTACGGCACCTCTGTATGCATTTCTTATTTCATTGTTTTCGCCGTTCATACTTTTTATGTTTAAAGCTTTATTATAATATTCTATTGATTTATCCGAAATTCCGAATTCATGTAAAAATACATCATTTGTTTTTGAAAAAATTCCCGAAGTAATTATAAATAATAATATTATAATCAATTTTTTCATAATTTCCCTCCATTTCATTTCAGAAATATTTGTATTTTAATCCAACCAATTTTCTCAATTTTTTCAAATAAATTATAACATATTTATAATTAAGAAAAAATAGTGTGTGTTATGTATTTTTTGTTTAACTCTGATTTTTTACAGAAAAATATCTCTCTAGAAACATGATAAAAATTCTTTTTTACAATAAATAGCTTTTAATTTTCCCAAATATAGTATATAATTCTGTTAATAATCTATATTTAGGAGGAACAATGAAAAAAGTTTTATTAATCATATTGTCTGTATTGTTTTTATTCACTGTATCATCTGCCAAAACAGCAAAATTTAAAAAGATAAAAACTTTATCGTCAACTTCTTGGAAATTAACTGATTTTCAGAATGAAACATTAATATACCAATATATAGGCTCAAAAACTTTAGGAGAAATCACTCTTAATTTTGCAAAAAAAGAAAATCTGGTATCAGGATTTTCAGGAGTAAATACTTACAGCGGAAACTTTGAAATAAATGGTGAAAATATCACATTTTCAAATTTAGCAGGTACTAAATTATATGGTCCGAGAAATGTAATGGAACAGGAATATAAATATCTTACTCTGCTTCCCGAAACCGCTACATATAAAGTACTGGACGAAAAAACCCTGAAACTGATTACTTCTGACGGAACAGAATTAACATTTACAAGAATTAAATAAAAACCGCCTAATCATTGGTTTAAAATTAATAAAAAAGGAATCATCTTCTAAAAAAATGTTAAGATAATTCCTTTTTTTATTATTCCCCCCTCATTTTCGGCTTTATTCTTCCGGATTCCGACCCCCAGAAATCCTCCCCCCTTTAATAAAGCCATTTTTAGTATTCGCCTTTTGTTAATTATGCGAACTTTTTGATTGATAAAGAATTTATTTCTCTCTAGATTTTATATACTTAAATACATTAGATTAATTATTCTGTTCAAAAATTATTAATTATACAAAAAAAGAGATTGACATTTTATTTTTTTGTATGTATAATAAATTATAGTTCGCATAATTAACAATGTGCGAATATTTATTTTTTACTTATAAATTTATTATTTTTTATATAAAATCTCCAAAGCTTATCCTTGTATTCTTCTGCATAATCAATACCGATTCTCTTAGAACAAACTACCTCAATATCTTTTCTGTTTTCATTTTTTTCCAGATATAATTCCTTCCCGTTTATAAGATCATATCCCGAAAAAGTTCTGTCTATCCCAAGAGCTGAACATAATTTTCCCGGTCCGTTGCTAAGATTATGTATATTTTTCACTGGGCTTCTTTTATCAAAAAGAATGTCAAATTCATTCAAAGGCTCCACAGCTCTCAGCAGCAATGCTTCCGGCTTTCCCTCCTGCTGGCATACTATATTTATACAGTTGTACATTCCGTAAATCAAATATACATACGCATGTCCGCCTTCACTAAACATCGGTTCCGTTCTTGCCGTCCTTTTATTTTTATAAGTATGGGCACCTTTATCATCCGGTCCCACATACGCCTCTACTTCTGTTATCATTGTCTTTACAGTCCTGCCGTTTATTTTTCTTATAAGATAATGACCCAAAATTTCAGGTCCTACTTCAAGTGCATCACGTAAAAAATATTCTCTGTCAAACCTCATTGCAAGCTCCTTTTCTGATAAATACTTTATTTTATGAACATATTTTGATATAATTATTTATATTATATAACATTGGGGTGAATTATGGAACTTATTAATAAGCAGCTTGAAAAACTGATACAGGAAAACGTTAAAAATATTTTTAATATTGATTCAGACATAGAAATTCAAAGCTCAAGCAAAAAAGGATTTGGAGATTTCGCTACGAATTTTGCCATGGTTAATTCAAAAACTCTTGGTAAAAATCCGAGAGAAATTGCTCAGACATTAATAGATAATTTTTCAGAAAATGATATTATCGAAAAACTTGAAATTGCCGGACCGGGTTTTATAAATATATTTTTGAAAAGTAAATTTATAAATAATGAATTTAAAAAAATAGGAAAAGAAGATTATGATTTTTCATTTCTTAATAACGAGAAAAAGACTATTATTGATTATTCATCGCCTAATATAGCCAAAAGAATGCATATCGGCCACCTTAGAAGTACAATTATCGGTGATTCTGTAAAAAGAATCATGAAATTTACCGGTTTTGATGTGCTGGCAGATAATCATATCGGCGACTGGGGAACACAGTTTGGTAAGTTAATCGTCGGCTATGACAGATGGCTTGATAAAAAAAATTATGAAGAAGATCCTATAGAGGAACTGGAAAGAATTTATGTAAAATTTTCCGAAGAATCCAAAAATAATCCCGAGTTGGAAAATATCGCCCGTGAAGAACTGAGAAAGCTCCAGAGCGGTGATGAAAGAAATAACATACTCTGGCATGAATTCATAGATATTTCGCTCAAAGAATATGATAAAATTTACAAAAGACTTGATATTACATTTGATTTATACAATGGCGAGTCATTTTATAATGGTATGATGCCTGATATTCTGGATATACTTGTTTCAAGAAAGATAGCAGCCGAAGATCAGGATGCTCTTGTTGTTTTTTTTGATGAGGATACAAAACTTCATCCTTGTATAGTTCAGAAAAAAGACGGAAGTTTTCTGTATTCTACCTCAGATCTTGCAACTATAAAATACAGAAAAGAAGTACTTCATATTGATAAAGCAATCTACATTACTGACGAAAGACAGCAGGATCATTTTAGACAAGTGTTCAAAATAGCTGAAATACTCGGTGATGGTTTTGATTATGAAAAAGTACATGTATGGTTTGGCATTATGAGATTTAAAGATGGAATATTCTCTACCAGACTGGGTAATATTATTAAACTTAATGATCTTCTGGATGAAGCCAAAAAAGAAGTACGCAAAACAATTGAAATCAAAAATCCGGGAATACCTGATGATGAAAAAGAAAAAATTTCTGAAATTATCGGTATCGGAGCTATTAAATATTTTGATCTTAGTCAGAACAGAACTTCACCTGTTATCTTTGAATGGGAAAAAGTATTGAGCTTTGAAGGAAATACAGGACCGTATTTACAATATACATATGCAAGAATTATGTCTGTTTTCAGAAAGCTTAACGGAGAAAATACAGAGTATAACGAAGATTCGGATATCATTCTGGAATCTGACATAGAAAGAGACCTGTCTCTAATGCTTCTGAATTTTCCGAATACCGTGGTAAAAGCAGGAGAAACATACAGACCAAACCTGATTGCAGATTACTTATTTGAAACAGCAAAAACTTTCAGCACTTTTTATAATCAGAAGCATATTGCAAACGAAACAGATTCAGCAGTAAGAAACTCAAGAATAGCTCTTGCTTCAAAAACAGCGCATATTTTAAAAGCAGGCCTAAATCTTCTCGGAATTAAAACTGTTGACAGAATGTAAAATGAGGTAAAAATCATGAATAAAATAAATTATAATAAAAAAATGGAAGAAATCATAAAAAGCTTAGCCGGAAAAAAGGCTAAGCTTTTGCTTCACAGCTGCTGTGCTCCGTGCAGCTCATATGTATTGGAATACTTATCTTCTTCTTTTGATATTACACTTTACTATTATAACCAAAATATACACCCCAAAAGTGAATATATACGAAGATTCAATGAATTAAAGGATTTCACCGGAAAAGTCTACAAAAGTAAAATAGATATTATTTCTGAAACATATAATCCGGCTGAATTTTTTGATACTGTACATAATTACGAAGATAAGACCGAGGGCGGTTCGCGCTGCTCATTATGCTGCCATATGAGATTAAAAAAAGCAGCAGAAAAAGCAAAAGAGAGAAACTTTCATTACTTCGGCTCTGTTCTTACTATCAGTCCTCATAAGAATGCCGACAGAATTAATCTGATAGGAGCAAACCTTGAAAAAATATATAATATAAAATTTTTATATTCCGATTTTAAAAAGAATAACGGTTTTAAAAGATCACTTGAGATCAGTAAAGAATATGATCTTTACAGGCAGCAATACTGCGGTTGTTCTTTTTCTATAAGAAATCAGGTGGAATGTTTATAAATTAATATAGAGTTTTTCATTAAGCAGGATAACAGATAATACGAGAACTCACATTCCTCTTATATGAAGCAGATAAAAAGTTTTCCCTGTTTTTTCAAATAATTCTTTCTTTTTCAAAAATTTTTTTTCATTTATTTTCTCCTTGATATTTATGAAAAAATTATAATACAAAAACTTGACATTATTATGTCATGGTTTTATAATAATAATAAAAATCAAGGAGATTATTTATGAAAATAGAACGTCTGCTTTCTATTATTGTTATATTGCTGGAAAGAAAAAAAGTGCCTGCATCAAGACTTGCTGAAATTTTTGAAGTTTCTACACGTACTATTTACAGAGATATTGACACACTTAATGCTGCCGGAATTCCTGTTATTACTTATCCGGGTGTCAATGGCGGTGTGGGAATTCTTGAAGAGTTTAAACTTGAAAAAAATTTATTTACTTCTGAAGATCTTACTTCACTTCTCACGGGACTCAGCAGTATCAGCTCCGCTTTTTCAAGCTCTGAAATTACAAATGCCCTGATTAAATTAAAAGGAATCATTCCAGAAAAAAGGCTGAAGGATATAGAAAAGAAAACAAACCGGATAATCATTGACCTCACTCCATGGAAAAATACAAACAATGTCAGCTCTGATCTAAAAAGTATTAAATCTGCAATGGACAAAAATAAAATCCTGACTTTCAAATATGAAGACAGACAGCGAAAAAAAAGTACACGCAAAATAGAACCGTACAGAATTATACTTAAAGGTAATGACTGGTATGTGGAAGGATTTTGCATTCTACGAAATGATTTCAGATATTTTAAATTATCAAGGATATCAGGATTAAAAATTACAAAAAAATCATTTACTCCGAGGGAGATTCCCGAAGCTGAGCCTGAAAACGGACCTGTTCAGGAAAATATAATAATGCTGAAAGTATCTGTTGATAAATCACTAAAAGGGGAATTTATCGAATTATACGGAGAACAATGCTTTATTTCTAAAAAAAACAGTAAATATACAGCTAATATACCGTTTGCAGATAATGAGTACAGTTACCGTCTTCTAATGGGTTTTGCAGATAAATGTGAGATTCTTGAGCCTAAAAATATAAGAAATGAATTTATTTCAAGAATAAAAAAAGCTGCCGTTCTTTATAAAATATAATGTTACAAAAAACAGGAACTGTATCTAAAATTTTTCATTTTAATACAGCCTCATAATTTTTTAAATAGTCTGATATTAATTTTTTTGGAAATTATTTTCTTACCAAAAAAAATACAGTTTTATTCAGGTTTTATACCCGCCTAAAACTGTATTCATCAGAAAAGTTATCTTTTTTTCCCGAAAAGTCTTAATAAATAAAGGAATAAATTTATAAAATCAAGATATAAATTTAATGCCCCGGCTATTTGTATTCTGTCCAGCATAGTATTGTCTTCCATTGCATAGTCTGTAAGTCTGTGTCTGATTATATTCATATCTATTGCTGTAAATGCCGAAAATATTATTACTCCTGCATATGACATTATCCAGTAAAAATAATCATTTTTCATAAAAATATTTATCAGAGACACTACTATAAGTGCTATTAAACCAGCCATTACATAAGGAAGATATTTTCCCAGATTATCTCTTGTAAGATAACCATATACAGCAAGACAGGCATAATATATTACTGTTCCCAAAAACACATAAATAATTGACTCACCTGTATAAATATAACCTATTATGCTTAAAGTTACCCCGTTTAATACAGCGTATAATAAAAACATTCCACGTAATGTTCCCACAGAAGCTTTCATTAACATCATCGAAAACATAAATACAAGACCAAGTTCTACAAAAAACAATACATAATACAAGTTTGTCCCAAATATAAGACTCATTATTTCAACATTTGTCATTACTAAAAATCCACTTATCCCTGATACAAGGAGCCCGACAACCATCCAAAGTATACACCCTGTCATTTTCTGAGCTACAATTCTGTTTATCTCTTCATAATCAAGGTAGCCTGATCTGTAATCATCATGTCCAAAATCATCATTTCTCATTCATTTCACCTCTTATAAGCTTTTATAGTATTATACTAAATATATTTAAAACCGTCAAATATATCAAAGCTCGTGATTTTACTTTCAGACATCAAAGTGTTATAATTATGTTGTTTTAAAAATTTTTATAAAATACAAAAGGCGGTTGATTATATGAAGAAATTATTATTAATTCTCCTGATTTATTTATTGGTACTTACCTGCTCAAACAGCAGAACAATGAAGCTACCTGATAAAAATCTCAAAATAATAGACGATATTATTTATTATAAAAATGAACCATATACAGGCATACTCAGCGGAACGGACATAAATAATAATTCTGCCAGATTCGGAGCAGAGATAAAAAACGGGATAGTTGAAGGAAAGGTAGAGCTTCTGGCCTCTGATATTGATTTTATTTATAATATTTCAGGCGGGAAACTTAACGGGGAAAGTTCTGTACTGGATATAATAATGCTTTATAAAGATGATGTAATACAGAAATGTTATTCCAATGCCTCTTTTGCTACACAGGAAATGGCAGATGCATTTTGCAAAGTTGTAAAAGAGAATCCTGACGGGGAAAGTTTTCCTTCTACAGGAAAAGAACTTCAGAAAAGAACGATTAATATTATAAGAAGACTTAATAATTAAAAAAAATGCTCTTTTGATAAATAAAAGTATATTATCAAAGGGGCATTTTATATTTTAAATATTATTATCATATAAATTTCTACCTGTAAATAAAAAAAGAATAGCATATCTATCCTGTTAAAAAAATGGAGGCGACGACCGGAATCGAACCGGTGTACAAGGTTTTGCAGACCTCTGCCTAAGCCTCTCGACCACGTCGCCATTATTAGAGTTTCTACATGGTGCCCAGACGCGGAATCGAACCACGGACACAGGGATTTTCAGTCCCTTGCTCTACCGACTGAGCTATCTGGGCTTGTATGGCGGGAGTGACGGGGCTCGAACCCGCGACCTCTGGCGTGACAGGCCAGCGCTCTAACCAGCTGAGCTACACCCCCAAAAAAATAATGGTGGTCGCTACTGGGCTCGAACCAGTGACCCCCTGCTTGTAAGGCAGGTGCTCTCCCAACTGAGCTAAGCGACCTTCTCCATAATACTCAAACATTATATCTTAATTTCTCAAATTTTGCAAGCATTTATTTCAAAAAGTTTTCTTTTTCTGTTGCTAATCCTCTGTGTCTGTATCCTCGTATATTCCAAGTGCAGATAAAACAACCATTTGAGCAGTCTGATTTCCACTGGTATTTTCTTCAAAATATTTTTCTATCTCGATATTCTTTAATTCTAATGTTTTTTCGGAATTTTTTATTTTAAGCTCTGTTATAGCACCATTTTTAGCTTTGCCTTTCACTTCTGCACCATGCCAGAATTCATTGAATGATATAAACTCAAATTTCCCGTTCAGCACTCCTTTTTTCACTGTTACAAACCCTTCTGTTATCTGAACTCCGTTTATTTTTGCCTTATATCCTTCCGCTTCTGTTACTTTTCCTGTATATTCCCTGCCTGCTTTGGTATACAACACATTGTTTTTATATTGCAGACTGTTCCCCTGAATACTTTCTGATCCGGAATTTGAAATAAAAACAACTGCAATAAAAATCAGGATAATTATCGAAAATATTCCATAAAACTGTTTTCTGTTTATCATTTTGCTTTCCTTTCCCGACACCTAAAATCATGCCTATACTACTCGTAAAACATAAAAAAATTAGAAATTAGAGCTCTTATATTTACATTATTATCAATACTATTTTTTATTTCTATTATTTTTTTCAGATTCTTTATTTTATTTTTCTTTATAAAAATCAGCCTGTCCAAAAAATTTTTCAAATCTTTTTTATTTTTAGCAAAAATATCGTTCACTCTTTGGCTGACTTCTATCTTTTCAGAATTTTTATAATATTTATAATTTTTACCAAGTATCATTATACTTTGTATATAATTTATCTTTATATTCAGATAGATTTCTTTGAGATACAGATTTACAGCCTGAAGATGAAAGGCAAAATCATCATTATTCTTTAGTTTTTCCACATCAAAAGAATCCTCTGTATCTTCATAAATCTTCAGCAGCTCTTTGATATAATCCTTAAATATCTTAAAGTCCGGTTTACTCATAAACTCTTTTTTATCATTAAACAGCTTTTCTGCCTGTACTTTTGCCAAAAGCTCCATAAGTTCATTATAAAGATAGAAAACTTCAATATTTCTGAAAAGCTCTTCCAGAGAAAGCTGCGGACAGCTTATATCTTGTTTTCCCGTTTTCCACAGTTCTATATCTTTTACATTTCCGTCAAAAAAATAGTAGATTTCTTTTTCTACTTCCAGAGCTTCTGTGTCAAGTGGTTTTATTACAAAAGCCATAACCCTCGACTTTATAGTCGGAATTATATTCAGACTCTTTGAAAGGAGTATGAAATAAAGATTTTTTGGCGGTTCTTCTATTATTTTCAGTAATGCATTTGCTGATTCTTTACGCAGCTTTTCCACTCCGTTCAGGATATAAACTTTTTTCTTTGCCTCATATGGTGATTCTATGGCATTTAGTATTATTTCCCTTATATCATCTATTTTTACACCCTGCTCATCTTTATTTATTATTTCTATATCAGGATATGTATAATTATCTATACTTTTGCATACATTACACACACCGCAGTAATCATTCTCCTTAAAATTTTCACACAAAAAAAGTTTTGAAAACTCTAAAGCATAAAAAAGCAAGTCTACTCTTTTATCACCATAAAAAAGATAACTTGCACTTTCTTTATCTTTAGCAGCCTCATTAATCAGTCTGTCCATTAAAAAAGTATCTTTAAGATTCTTTATACTCATTTTACGTATTTTCCTTCATTTGAAGAGTTCTCAGGAGATTTCTGTTATCAAATGCCAGTCCTCCGCCCAGAACTACAGATTCCAGCGGCTGTTCAGCAAGGAATACATTTATCTTTGTCTCTTCTTCCATCAGGTTTGTAAAGTTTCTTACAAGCGAACCTCCGCCTGTCATAACTATACCATTGTCCAATATATCCACAACCAGTTCCGGCGGGCATTTTTCCAATACTTCTTTTGTGTTATTTATAATTTCATATAATGAATCTCTTATAGCTTCATATATTTCATTTGAAGAAAGTTTTACAGTTTTTGGAAGTCCTGTGATTAAATCTCTTCCTTTTATGTCTATTATTTCCTCTTCCTCAAGCGGTATTGCAGTACCAAGTTCTTTTTTTATCTTTTCTGCCGTTCTTTCCCCTATAAGAAGACTGTATTTTTTCTTAACATATTTTATAATATCATCATCAAATGTATTACTTGCTATTCTCAGTGACTTACTGACAACTATTTCGTCAAGAGACAGAATTGCTATATCAGTGGAACCTCCTCCTATATCTATTACCATGTTTCCTTCAGGTGCGGAAATATTTACTCCCGATCCCAGAACTGCTGCTCTTCCTTCTTCTATTATGTATACTTTTTTAGCTCCGGTAATAGAGTCAAACAGGGCTTTTTTCTCTACAGAAGTTACTTCCAAAGGTACACATATCATTACTTCCGGCTTAAAAGGCGATCTTCCGTATATTTTATGCAGAAATAATCTAAGCATTTCCCTTGTAACGTCAAAATCAGCTATTACTCCGTCTTTCAGCGGTTTTACCGCAATAATGCTGTCAGGTGTTTTTCCTAACATTTCTCTTGCTTCTCTTCCCACTGCTATTACCTTTTTTGTTTTTCTGTCCTGCGCCACTACTGACGGTTCATTTAGTACTATTTTCTTTTTCTGTCTGTCATAAATCAGTGTGTTGGCTGTTCCCAAATCAATTGCCAAACTCTTTTTTATTCTAAAAAAATTAAATGTCCTAGAAAAAAATCCCATATTATTACTTCTCCTTTTATTATTTTATTATATAACTCGTTGTCCCGTCTTTATTAT
>JAITVW010000315.1 GCA_031285605.1 Fusobacteriales bacterium
CAAGATAAAAAACTATATGCTGTCCTTCTGCATTTTCTGCATTCTCATTATCAAATACAAAATAAACTTTTTTATCCTTTGTAATAATTTCTCCTGTTAATCCTTTACTGGAAAATCTCGGTCTCGCAGTTATTTTTTTCCCGGCTGTATTTTCCGGTTCTGTATTAAATTTATAATTTATTACTTTTACCGATTTTTTCATCAAATCCTGAAATTCTCCCAGAATTATCAAATTCTCCTCAGGTATAATATCTGTTATAAAATACATTTTTCCCAGATTAATACCCAGCCCTCTTCTCTGCCCCACTGTAAACAGCTGATATCCCTTATGCTTCCCAAGAACTTTTCCGTTTTTATCCTTAAAAAACCCTTCTTTTATTACTATTTCCTTACTGCTTTTTAAAAAATCCTCATAACCCTTCGGAGCAAAGCATATACCCTGACTGTCAGGCTTTGAATGAATTCTTATTCCGGCTTCTTTTACTGTTTCACGCACGTCTTTCTTGTCATAACCTGACAGAGGAAATAACATTCTTGAAAGAATATCGGTATCAAGTCTGTAAAGCATATATGTCTGATCCTTTGTATTATATCTGTCCCATATAAGTTTATTTTCAAGAGTTTTCCCAGAATAATGACCTGTTGCTATATATTCTGCGCCCATTTTATCCGCAATCTCTGCGAGCTTTTTTATTTTTATCTTTTCATCGCAGACAACACAAGGTGAGGGAGTTTTACCCTCATTATACATTTTTATAAAATAATCCATGACTTCTTTTTTAAATTCCTCTGATACATCAATGGTGTAATGCGGTATTTCCAAATGACTGCATACATTTTTTGCATCAGTTATATCATCAATGGAACAGCAGGTCTTCCCGCTGTTTTCAGACAGTTCATCAGGGATATGTTTCAATGTTATACCTATTACCTCATATCCCTGATTCTTTAAAAAAAGAGCAGCGGCAGAACTATCTACGCCGCCGCTCATTCCTACTATAACTTTTGTTTTCATATTTTCTTTCCTGTTTTCCTTTTTGTAATTATTTTACGACAATATTTACCAGTTTATTAGGAACTACTACTACTTTGACTATTTCCTTACCTTCCAGAAATTTCTGCGCCTTTTCGGAAGCAAGTGCTATTTTCTCCAGCTCTTCCTTTGGCATGTTAACATCTGCAGGAATAGTATCTCTTAGTTTACCGTTTATCTGAACCACAAGATTAATCTTACTTTCTTTTGTTAATTCCTCGATATATTCAGGCCAGTTTTCCAGAAAAGCATATCCGTCTCTTCCAGAGGCAGCCCACAATTCGTCAGCCATATGCGGAGCAAAAGGAGACAGCATTAATACTGTTTTTTCCATTACTTCTCTCCATACTTTTTTTGACTCACTGCCGATCTTCCCGGTATCTATGACTTTTTGTCTGTATGCAGTCATGTCGTTCAAAAGCTCCATTAATGCTGCTATTGCTGTATTAAAGTGAAAATTGTCTTCCATACTTTCGCTGACCTTTTTCACTGTCTGGTGAAGCTTTTTCTGTATCTCGGAATCTTCGTTATTTCTCTTACCGTAATCTATCTCACCGGCTTCAGAAAATTCTTTTGTATCTTCTATTAATAAAAATAATCTGTTCAAAAATCTGTATGCTCCTGCAAGACCGTTCATATTCCATTCCAGCTCTTTTTCAGGCGGCGCTGCAAATAACGTAAATACTCTTGCAGAATCTGCTCCGTATTCTTTTACTATTACTTCAGGGTCTACACCGTTATTTTTTGATTTAGACATTTTTTCCACTTTTACTGCAAGCTCTTCACCTGTTTTCTTTGAATAAGCCTTGCCTGTTTTGGTATCAACATTCACATTTGCCTCAAAATAAAATTTTCTTTCTTCATTAGAATAATATGAAGGACCAAGAACCATTCCCTGAGTAAGCAGTCTTCCAAACGGCTCGTTAGAACTCAGAAGCCCCATATCCCGAAGTACTTTATGAAAAAATCTTGCATAAAGCAGGTGCATTACAGCATGTTCTACTCCGCCAATATACTGACCTACAGGAGTCCAGTTATCTGCATCTGTTTTATCAAAAGGTGCAGTATCCAGATTCGGGTTCAAAAATCTCAGATAATACCATGAAGAATCCACAAATGTATCCATTGTGTCTGTTTCTCTTTTAGCTGTCCCGCCGCATACAGGACATGTTACATTCTTAAACTGCTCTGATGTTTCAAGAGGATTTCCCACACCGGAAAATTCTATATCCATAGGAAGCTTTACAGGCAGGTTCTCTGTTTTTTCCATAACCAAACCGCATTTTTCACAATACAAAGCCGGTATCGGAGTTCCCCAGTATCTCTGTCTGCTTAAAAGCCAGTCATGAAGTCTGTAATTTACAGTTCTTAGTCCTCCCTTTATCTCTTCAAGATATTCTGATACAGCAGTTTTGGCATCATTATTCTTCATTCCGTCAAATTTATCAGAATTAACAAGAATACCCTCCCCTGTGTAAGCCTGTTTCATTGTGCTGATATCCAGCTTTTCTCCTTCCAGCTCTATAACTGCTCTTAACGGCAGACCGTATTTCCCCGCAAACAGAAAATCTCTCTCGTCATGAGCAGGAACCGCCATTACTGCCCCTGTTCCATAATCCATTAGTACATAGTTTCCTACCCACAAAGGTATTTTTTCTCCATTTACAGGATTAGTAACATATTTTCCTGTAAAAAAACCTTCTTTTTCTTTATCTTCAGCTGTTCTCTCTAGTTTATCCTCATTTATCATTGCATCAGTTTTGACTTTTAGCTCGGGATTATCTTTCAGTATAATATCTTCTACTACAGAATGCTCGGGAGCCAATACTACATATGTCACTCCGTATAATGTATCAGGTCTTGTAGTAAATGCAGGTATTTTAGTTTTACCGTCTTCAAGAACAAAATCTATTTCAGTTCCGTATGATTTACCTATCCAGTTTTTCTGCATTGTAATTACTTTATCAGGCCAGTTTCCTGCGAGATCATCATGACTTTGAAGAAGCTCTTCCGAATAGTCGGTAATTTTGAAATACCACTGATCAAGTTCTTTCTGAATAACATCAGTTTTTGAATGTCTCCAGCACTTTCCGTCCTCTACCTGTTCATTAGCCAGAACTGTATTACACTCAGGACACCAGTTAACATAAGATTTTTTCTTATATACCAGACCTTTTTCATACATTTTTATAAACATCCACTGATTCCATTTGTAATAATTTTCCTGATATGTCGCCAGCTCACGGGACCAGTCATGTGATATCCCCATTAATTTCAGCTGTCTTTTCATATTATCTATATTTTTACGGGTCCAGTCTCCCGGATGTGCTTTATTTTCAATAGCTGCATTCTCAGCAGGAAGACCGAAACTGTCCCATCCGAACGGATGAAGTACATTGAAACCCTTCATTTTTTTATATCTGGCAATAGCATCACCTATGGTATAATTTCTAAGATGTCCTACGTGTAGATTTCCCGACGGGTAGGCAAACATTTCCAGAGTGTAGTAATTTTCCTTATCACTGACATTTTCACTTTTGAAAATATTGTCTTTTTCCCATTTTAACTGCCATTTATTCTCTATTTCTTTTGGATTGTACTCTCTCATGAAACTCCCTTTCCATAATATTTTATTTTTTATCTTAATAATAGCATAAATCAACTTTTTTCTCAAGAAATCTGTGTTGAAATATACAATTACCGGCTTCTGCAATACCGGACTGTCTTCTGTAAAATAAAACCGGCTCCAAACAGATACCGGTCTTAGTATTTTCAGCTTTTTTATTTCTTCTGCATATCTTCTTCTATCATTTTTTTCAGTTCTTTCAAAGCTTCTGATTCAGCTACTTTTTTTATTATCTGTCCTTTTTTGAACAGAACCGTTACCTGTTTTCCGCCTGCTATTCCATAATCAGCTTCTCTTGCTTCACCGGGACCGTTTACCACACAGCCCATTACAGCTATATCTATGTTATAGTTTTTATCTTTAAATTCCTTTTCTACCTGCTTTGCCAGACCGATAAGATCTATTTCCGTCCTTCCGCATGTGGGACACGAAACTATGTCTATACCCTCATCTATATAGCCGGCTACTTTCAGAATAATTTTTGCTACACCGATCTCTTCCACCGGATTTTCAGTAAGGGAAACCCTTATTGTATCTCCTGTCCCTCTTAACAAAAGCCCGCCTATTCCCATTGCACTTTTTATACTTCCTCTTTCCATGGTTCCTGCTTCTGTTACACCAAGATGAAGAGGATAGTCTGTATTCTCCGACATTTTCACATATGCATCATACATTGTTTTTACATTACTTGATTTCAGCGAAATAACAATATCCTCAAAACCATATTTTTCCAGAAGTCTGACATGAAACATTGCACTTGCTACCATCGCTTCAGGTGTAGGATGTCCGTACTTCATCAAAAGATGTTTTTCCAAAGAACCTGAATTTATCCCGATTCTTATTGGTATATTTCTTCTCTTGGCTTCATCTGCCACAAGCTTTACCTTTCCCTCATCCCCTATATTTCCGGGATTGATTCTTATTTTGTCTATTCCGTTTTCCATTGCCATCAGGGCTAATCTATAGTCAAAATGTATATCTGCCACAAGCGGAACTGCTGATACTTCATTTTTTACTGCTCTTACCGCTTCTGCATCATACTTATCTTTTACTGCCATTCTTACTATATGGCATCCTGCGCTTGCCAGTTCCTTTATCTGCTTTACCGTAGCATCTACATCTTTTGTGTCTGTATTTGTCATTGATTGTATTGCTATAGGATTTCCGCCGCCTATTACTACATTTCCGATTTTTACTATCCGGCTCATTTTTCCTCCTTGCATTCTGTAATTTTCCTAATAAATCAGATTATACCTTTTTTCTCTTTTTGTCAAGAGACAGCTTGTTTTTTTTAATTTCCAAATGCTTTATCAGGGTATCAGCTTATATTTTTTATTTTCTACTGTTATTCTCGGATGTATCTTATTCCTTTCAAAATAATCATAACCGGGCTTTAACTCTTCCCAAAAATTGTAATATTCCGATTTTTTGTGTCGTTTCATATTAACTGCTGTCATCTTAAACGGAAAAACATCTACATTTATTTTTTTCTGACCGTTATTAAGTGTTTTTTCCACTATCCCGTAAATTTCTTCTATGTATTTATCAGTCATCGCATAACAGCCTGCGGACAGGCAATTCCCGTGAATCATTATAAGGCTTCCGGTATAGCCGTGACTTTTATCATATTCATTCGGGTATCCTATATTAAATGAAAGATGATATGCACTGTCTGGATTTAAAAATGACTTTTGTGTGTAATAAAACCCCTCAGGACTTTTTTTGTCCCCTTCTTTCTTCTTGGGACCCAATCCACCCGAAAAAGTACATATATCAAATACTTTATACAGGCTGTATGTCCCGCTGTCATTTTTCATCCACATTTCCAGTTCTTTTTCTTCTTTAAATACTCTGATATACAGAGGATTTCCAGTCTTTATATTTTCCTGTATGTCTTTTTCACCGGAATTTCTGTATTCTTTATCTCCCAGACTTATAGTATTGATAATTTTCTCTCCTTCATCTATTACTTTTTCAAAACTTATTTTATTGCTGATTCCTGTAAAAACAAAAAAGAACAGAGCCAAAACTGTTATTTTTCCCTTTTTCCCCATTAGTCCCCCTTGTCTGTTTCAGATTCAGATACTGTTATTTCTGATTTTTCCCCCAGTTTTACAATAGATATATGATCAAACCTTTTGCTTATTTTATTTGAAGTGGTTGTAATCTCTTTTACATCCTTATGCACTTTATCTATATCCTTGGCAAGATTAGTCCATCTTTTCTGATATCTGTCAAAATCCTGCCCTAATCTGAGAAGTTCTTCCTGTATTACATGAGCATATTTTTCTCTTTCCACATTTACCATTACCACCTGAAGCGTCGTAAGCACAGACATCAGAGTTGTCGGAGATGCAAGCCATACTTTCTTTTTATGGGAATACTCTATAATTTCCTGATGATATGCATTTATTTCAGCAAATATTGCTTCTGCCGGAAGAAACATTATTGCCTGATCGGCAGTCTCCCCTTTTATAATATATTTTCCCGAAATATCATCAATATGCTTTCTGAGATTAGTCCCGAATTCTTTTTTAGCTGCCTCCCTTTGTGATTCCTCAAGACTTTTATCAAACATACGTTTATAATTTTCCAGAGGAAATTTGGAATCTATACATATAGTTCCTACAGGTTCCGGTGCAAAAACTGCCGCATCCGTAATTGCTCCGGTGATAAGCTTGTACTGAAGCGAAAAAATTTTATCATTTCTTTCACCAAATACTGTTTTTAATATCTGATTCAACTGTATTTCCCCGAAAATTCCCCTGCTCTTTTTATCGGTAAGTACATCCTGCAAAGATATAATATTTGTGGAAAGTAAGTCTATTTTTTTTTGTGCTTCATCTATTTTGCTGAGTCTTTCTATTATATTATTAAAAGTTTTTGTTGTCTGCTCGAACCCTTTTGAAAGTCTTTCCTCCACTTTCAGATTCAGCATATCAAGTCTTGACTCTATTTTTTGGTTTAATTGTTCAAAATCTTTATTCATACTGGATTTGAACTCATCCTTAAATATATTGATATCTTTGGTAAGCAGTCTGTTATTTTCTGCGGAAGTATTAGTAAGATTCTGACTGAAACTGCCGAATTTTATTAATAAATTTTCATTATTTACCGAAAGATTTTTATTTACTTCCTGTAAACCCTCAAGAAGTGTATTCTTACTTTTTAATGCAAGATTATTTTCCATCTGCAGAAAAATCTCCTTCTCATTGTTTATATTTTTAATTAAAAGCTCTGTGACTTCCGAGCTTTCCTCTGCTCTTTTTTTATTCTGGAAAAAAATTCCGATTATCTGTATTAATATAACAACTGCCAGCAAAACCATTATTATTATCTCCATACTCTCTCCTTTGAAATTTCCTGTCAGAATACTGTAATATTCCGGTTTATTAAACTATATTTTTATTCAAAAAATTATTTTCTTATGTCCTTTATCAGTTTTTCATTTTTATAAATTATATCCTTTTGTATATTCTTCAATATCGGCTTATATTTCTTGCTTATTTCCACATCCTCATATAAGTTTATATTTCTGACCTCTATTTTATTCAGCAGCATCTCCAGAGTAAGAACTGCAGGATCCACTGAAATCTGATATTTATCATCACCGCTGTTATTCACTATTTCATTTATTAACTCTATGTCCTCAAGTCCGTTTAATATATCCCTTATCACAGGAATCTCCACATCCAGCTCTTTGGCAAGCTCCCTGCTGCTGTAAGGAGTTTCTGCCTCGTGAAACCTCTTCAGTATACAGTAAATCACCAGTATAGAAAGTTCTTTTTTCAGTTTTACAGGCATTTCATCTGCATTTCTGCTTACACTGTACTTTTCCAGATTTTGGCTGGAAAAGCTTATCTGTGCCCCTACCAGTATTGACATCCATATATACTGTACCCATATAAGAAATATCGGAATAAATGACAAGCTTCCGTATATTGCATTATATTTTGAAATTGACGACTGTACATGAAGAAATATAAATTTCAATATAAAAAACATTATTGTAGTGGCTGTTCCGGCAACAAGAGCAGGCTTAAACTTTACCTTTGTATTCGGAACCAGTATATAAATACATGTAAATAATAATATTATAATCAAAAATCCGGCAAAATTAAGAAATAAAGGCATTCCCATACTAAACAGAAATCCTCTTGCCAGCCCTCTCAAATAACGGGTAAGCAAAGAAATCGTAGCCAGCACCACTGCAAAAAATATTGGTCCCAAAAAGACAATTGCCACATAATCTATCATTCTTCTGACAATAGATCTGTCCCTCTTTACTTTCCATATTCTGTTAAAAGCATTTTCAAGCATCAGAAGCAGTTTCAGTATCGTCCACAGCAAAATAACCACGCCGACCCCTGTGAGGACACTTCCTTTGGTAGAATCAATAAGCTTTTTTGCCACATTTATAATCATGGCAGCTCCTTCTTTGCTCTCAGGAAATGTGCCGTATATTTTTTCCTCAAAAAACATATCTATTCCAAAACCTTTTGTTATTCCCAAAGTAAGGGCTATTACCGGAATTACTGCCAGTATGGAATAATATGTCAGTGAAGCTGTCCACAGCTGTGTCTGACTGTCATTATAGTTTTTGTACACAGTTATTACAAGAAGAATCTGTTTTTCAAAATGTTCTTTAAAAGTCTTGATTTTGTTATATATTTTCTCTACTTTTTTTTTCATTTCCTCACCTGTTTTTCTAAAATAAGATTATTCAAAAGTAAAAATTTCCATATTACTGTATATCTCTTCCATAATTTCATCATATCCTGTGATTTTTTCCTCTTCCAAAAGCACATTTTCAAGTTTCGGATTTGTCACCGGATGTTTGGGTGCAAAAATTACACATGAGTCTTCATATGGTTCTATTGATTTTTCATAAGTGTCTATTTCTGTCGCAATATCTATAATTTCAGTTTTATCCATACCTATAAGCGGTCTGAAAACAGGGATATCTTTCACTGAAGCATTCGTACAGGTAAGCCCGCCTATTGTCTGGCTTGCTACCTGACCAAGACTTTCTCCGGTAATCAAAGCTCCGTAACCTCTGCTTTTGGCAAGCCTTTCAGCCAGTCTCATCATTACTCTTCTTGTCAGGATAGTAGCAAGATCTTTATTGGTTTTCTGATTTATTTCCTGTTGTATTTTCAATATATTCATAGAAAAAAGTCTTATTTTTGGTATATAAAGCGATAAAATTTCAGTAAGATCCTTTACTTTTTCCAATGCCTGCGTACTGGTAAAAGGAAAACTGTGAAATGTAACCGCATTTACAAACATGCCTCTCTTGCCCATCATAAAAGCAGCCACCGGACTGTCTATTCCCCCCGAAAGAAGAATAAGACCTTTTCCGGTAGTTCCAAGCGGAAGTCCGCCGTATGTTTTTATTTTTTCAGTACATATATAAGTATTGTTTCTTATCTCAAGATATATTGTCACATCGGGATTCTTCATTTTTACATGTTCAAATTTACTGTTTACAAGAACATGTCCTCCCAGCTCCTTTGCAAAATCCATTGACCTTTTTTGGAACTTTTTATTGCTTCTTTTTACTTCTACTTTAAAGTTTCTCGCTCCGTTTTCATAAGCTTTTTCTGCTGTCTCCAAAACAGCTTTTTTTATTTCATCCTCATCATTTTCCACACGTATTGACGGGGAAACAAGAACTATTCCAAATATTTTTTTTACTTTCCTTATTATTTCATCTATATTTTCCTGATCTGACAGTATATATAATTTTGAACTGTCTATTATTAATTTGTAATCAGTCCCTTTTAATATATTTCTTATTCTTGTATTCAGTATTCTTTCAAAATTTCCTCTGTTTTTTCCTTTCAAAGCCAGCTCTCCGTAGCTTATTCCTAAAGCATTATACATTTTATACCCTCTTTACTGTATTTTTATCTAATTATATCATAGAATGGAGATGGTTTAAATATTTTATATCTTTATACTTTTAAAAAAAATATTTTTTAATAATTAACTGAAAAAACAGACAGAAATAATATAATAAAAAAACCCCGGTAAATTTTACAAGGGGTATTTAAAAATAAAATATTTAAAATTCCATACTGTCTCCCTGATCCAACATTATGAAATTTACTCCGAGAGTATTTCCGTTTTTCAGCTGTTCAAGAATTGAAGAACGTATATCTGCATTTTTGTTCAATGTGGGCTTAACATGGCTGATTATCACATTCAGCCCTTTCAGCGAGCCTTTTCCTCCGCTGTATTTTTCCAGATTCTGAAGCTCTTTCAGGAGCCATTCGGGAGTAAGATGTCCGAATAAATCCTTATCGGCTACTCCGTTTTGATAAGAAACCTCAATTATTATACCTTTAAGACTCTTGCTTTTTGCCTTTGGTCCCAGTGTTTTCCAGACAGTATCCAGATGTGTCGATTTCTCCACAGTATCAGGACCTGTATCTCCAAAAAAAGCGAAATAATCTTTATTTCTTCTGACAAGAATCATTGAAGACTCGTAATTGCTGTGACTGAGAGGCAGAGCGGCACCAAATAGTGCGGTTCCTTCTATCACAGTTTCTTTACCGGAGTCAAGCACTTTATAAGTGTACTGTCCGAGCTTAAATCCTTCACCTGATGTAGAAAAGTTAGGCCATGTTTTCCAGTTAAAGTAGTTATTTGTCAAGACATCAACAACTGACTGCAATGCATAGATATTTTTCTTAGAATCATCTGTAGAGCTGATAACAAGTCCTGAAACATGATCCAGATGCCCGTGGCTGATAAAATATCCTTTTACGGCATTTTTGAAAACATAACCTTCCAATGTAAGCGGTGAATCTGCCGGAACAGTTATATTTTTAAATGCTCCTTTGGCAGCAGCTTTTTCTATTCCCGGAAGAAGAGTTCCCGCGTCCAGCGCAAGATAGCTGTTTTCATCAGTACTTCTGAGAAGATATGAAGTTATATTTCCGTCAATAACTCCGCCGTTTACACCCAGAGCCACTATTTCAAAAGAAGTTTTGGCAAAAGCAGAAACAGAAATAATAATACCAAATAATACTGTAAAAAATGTTCTTTTCATAAATTCCTCCAAAATATAGTTTAATACAGTGTTTCATTCATAATTATCAGACAGTTTCTGCAGAAAAGATGAATAAAACACTGTCTTGGTTATAAAAACAGAATATTATTTACCGAATGATAAAAATCTTTCTGATATATTATTTATAAATTTTTACACTCCAGTCTCCGCCGTACTCTATTTTATAAGCAGAAGCAAAGTCACCCATGTTTACAGCAAAAGATAAAGAATCCAAACTGTTGTAATACATAAGGTTTTTACCTTCAGGCACATCTCCGAAACTATTGGCAAAAGGCATTTTGTCCTTGAATATAAGCTTGTCTTTATTGTAAATTTCCACTGTAAAGATATCACCTTTTTTAATGTTCATTTTGCTTGCAGTATTACGGTCAATGTTAGTCCATACATTTCCATACTGTACATCTAAGATAGGTATGTTTCCTACAAGTGTATTTTTCTCATATTTTGCTTTCTGATAGCTGATTATTTCTACTTTGGAAGGAAGTTTTTTTCCTACCTGCTCAAAAGTAATAGCACCTGATGCAAGTCTCGCACCTGTATAAGCATATACATCACGACCGTGGAAAGTATATGATTTTTCAGAATCCTGACGTCTGTTTACAGCTTCGTCAATTTGTCTAACTTCTTCAATTCCGAATTTTTCTGCCACAAGAGCTAAAGTTCCGTTATCAGGAGTAACAAAATATTGTCCGTTTTTTGTTTTTAAAACAACAGATAATCTTTCAGTACCTACACCCGGATCTACTATAGATACAAATACTGTACCTGCAGGCCAGTATTCTGCTGTCTGGTATAAACGGTATGCCGCATCCCATATGCTGTAAGCAGGAATGTCATGTGTAATATCATATATTTTCAGATCCTTATCAATCCCTACAGCGACACCTTTCATTGCAGAAACTGCCCCGTCCTTAAGACCAAAGTCAGACTGAAAAACCAGAATTTCAGATGCTGAAAATACAGAAGTTGAGAAGATAACAATACTTCCGATAATTAATAAAAATCTCTTTAAAATTTTTTCCATATATCTCTCCTTAATAAGATTTAGTCACTTAAAATATATCTTTATTATGTAAAAAAGTCAAATATATAATATTAATCGGAAAGTAGTTCTTTTTTTTATTGTATGATTATGGTAAAATTAGTTAAATAAACAATGGGAGAAGACGATTATGTTCAAAATATTTGAAAATGTAGAATATGAAGTTATCAATAAAGGAAAAGACTTTGTCATAGGTGACATTCATTATGACTCCAGAAAAATAAAGGAAAATGATGTATTTTGCGCTCTTACGGGAGCAGTCACAGACGGTCATAACTATATAGAAAAGGCTGTAAACAGCGGTTCTAAAATGGTAATTGCGGAAAAAAAGGACATTGCCGTTACCAATAAGGAAGTGACTTATATTTTTGTGGATAATTTAAGAAAACGTCTTGGGACAATAGCTTCTAATTTTTTCGGCTGGCCTCAGAAGAAGCTGAAAATAATAGGAATTACAGGAACAAACGGTAAGACAACATCAAGCTACATACTGGACAGTATGCTTGAGAATACATCAAGAATAGGAACTATCGGCTATAAAATACTAGATGAGGAAATAGAAGCACCGAATACTACTCCTGAGTCACTTGATCTGGTAAAAATGCTGGATAAGAGTCTGAAAAAAGGTGTGGAGTACTTTATAATGGAAGTTAGTTCACATGCTCTGGAGATAGGACGGGTAGATATGCTTGAGTTTGATTCGGTAATGTTTACCAATCTTACACAGGATCATCTGGATTATCATGAAAATATGGAGAATTATTTTAATGCTAAGTTTAAGCTGTTTTCCATGCTCAGAAATAAAGATGCCGCAGCTGTAAACAGAGATGATTCCTACGGAGAAAGAATTTACAATTCTAATAAAAACTATAAATCATATTCTATAATAAAAGATTCGGATCTGAAAGGGAAAATAGAAGAATATCATAACGAAGGAATGAAAGCTTCTGTTATTTTTCAGGGGAAAGTATATTCTTTTGATACAAAACTCGTGGGAAGTTATAATCTGTATAATCTTCTGGGATGTATAGGAGTGCTTATGAATCTTGGTTTTGATATCAAGGATATAATCGAAAGGATAAAAAGGGTAGGTTATGTACCGGG
>JAITVW010000317.1 GCA_031285605.1 Fusobacteriales bacterium
AATCATTTTTTAATCTCTGTATCACTGATGATGAGATATCGGTTCTTTTAGGTGAGGAGTACTCAGAATTAATTGATAAAAAAATAAATGAGGAAAAAGGATTTAAATGTCTCAAAATAGAAGGAGTTCTGGATTTCGGCGAAATTGGAATAATTGCTAAGATAAGCAGAATTCTGGCTAAAGAAGAAATAAGTATTTTTGTAGTTTCTACTTATAATACAGACTATGTTTTGGTAAAAGAAAATCAAACAGCACATGCTGTACATGTGCTGAAAGAAAATCAAATTAATATATCCGAAATATCTACTCAGATATTGTGCTAGGCAGATAACATTCCAAAAAAGTTTTTGAATATTTTGGATAATCGCTTATTACCGTTCTTTTCTCGGTAACAATAAGATCCATTTTTATATCATTTTTACTGGTAGGAATATTGTCATATAGTTGAAAATCGTAACATACACCAACTTTTAAAACGGATTTCTTTATAGAGGATAAAAAATTATCGTAAAATCCTTTGCCATAGCCTATTCTGTTTAGATCCTGATCAAATACCACACCCGGAACAATAATAAGATCTAAAGTTTCCGGATCGGCATAGTCAGTATCCGAAGATTCAAGAATACCGAATTTATTTTTAACAAATTTAGATGTATCCAAAGTATTTATTTTCATTGTTCCGTCTTCAGATGTTTTTGGAATAAAGAAGTTTTTGTTTTTATACTGTTTTGTAACATTGGAAATGGTAACTTCATTTTTTATTTCCATAAATATTAAGATGTTTTTGTAGTAATCATTATTTAGAATGCAGAATAAGTTGTTAAGTATAATTTGTGATTTATAATTGACAAAATTGGGGTGTAGACGATTTCGAATATTTAAATTGAAGTCTCTTATTTCGGCTTTAGCCATTTTTTATCACCTCTTTTCATATTATATCATATAAAATACATTAATAATATAGTCTTATTACAAAAAAAATGAGAATAATTAAAGGATAAATAAAAAGCATATCAGGAGGAATTGATGAGTAAATTCAAAAAAATTATTTATATTTTACTTATTATGGTCATATATCTGATATTTATATTTATTCAGGTAACACCTAAGATATCTTTTAAGAGCCGGATAATGGGAATTCCGCCTAAAGAGAGAGTTTATATCTATCCGGGCAAGAATATCAGTATTTCAAAAATAGATGACAGATATACAGGGATAATAAGTCCCGGTATTATCGAGCTCTCGCCGGGAACACATGAGATAAAAGCAGAGTATAAAAGAGGCGGAACAGCGGGTGAGTATTATTTTCAGCCTTATAATTATCCGCCTGGCACAAGAGTCATAGTTACCGCTGCAGAAAAAAAAGGTGTCGGAAACGGTCTGGAATTTGATCTGAAGCTGAGAGAGGAAAAAGTCGAAAGCGGACTGAATATTTTTGAATATATATTTTATACGATTTCTACTTTAATTGCTTCGGCAGCAGTATTTGTACTGACGAAGCAATTAAAGACAGTAAAAAAGTATGAAAGAAAGGCAAGGGTAAATGAAGGCGCATTTTTGAAAACTGCGGAAGATCTTTATTTACATAAAATAAACGGGGAAAAAATAAATATCAAAAGTATGAAAGTACCGGGAGGAAAGTATTTTTTTGATATTGTTTATAAAAAGAAAAATGAAAAAGGATTTTTTACGGGAACTATTTCCATACAGTTTGATAATGTGGAAATAGAGGTATTGGATAAAGATATTCTGGAAATAGGGTATCTCATAGAAAATAAAAAAATAAGATTAGATTTTAAACTGGTGTAGTATTCTGTCTGCTTTTGGCTGATTGCGGCAGAATACTGTACCGGATCAGGAGTGAAGATGATATATTTAGATAATGCGGCAAGCACAAGAGTGAGAAAAGAAGTTTTGGAAACTGTAAATGATATTTTGCTGAATGATTATGCTAATCCCGATGCTGCACATGAATTCGGGATACAGACAGCCAAAAGAATAAAAAAATCCAGACAGATTATAGCAGATGCATTGAATGTCAGTGCAAAAGAGGTTTATTTTACTTCAGGGGGATCCGAGGGGAATAATATTGTAATACAGGGAATAATAAACGGCAATCCAAGACAGGGGAAACATCTGATTACCACAAAAATAGAGCACCCGTCAGTGTTTGAGATATTTAAGGAATATGAAAAAAATGGATTTGAGGTGACATACCTGAATGTAGACTCGGATGGCAGGGTAAAGCTTGATGAACTCACAGACAGTATACGTGATGATACTGTTTTAATTTCTGTGATAGCTGTAAATAGTGAAACAGGTATAATTCAGGATTTGGAAAAAATTGGAAGCATAATAAAACAGAAAAATAAAAATGCATATTTTCATTCTGACTTTGTTCAGGGATTGGGTCATATAAAGATAAATCCTGTAAAATGCTGCCTGGATGCATTAACGGTGAGCAGTCATAAAGTTTACGGACCTAAAGGTGTCGGAGCAATTTATCTTTCAGGAAGTGTCAGGATAAAACCGATTATTTTCGGGTCAGATCAGGAACGGGGAGTAGTACAGAGAACTCTGAATTCATCCGGGATTATAGGATTTGGAAAAGCAGTACAGATTGCCTATGAAAATTTTTTTGGAGACAATGTACAGGTAAGAGAGGTAAAAGAATATCTTTTGCAAAAAATTCAAAAGGAAATAAACGATATAAGAATAAATACCATTGAAGAAGATTCAGTTCCGCATATATTAAATATTTCATTCAAAGGTGTACAGGGCGAGGTTCTGGTACATTTTCTCGGAATGAGTAAGATATACGTCTCAACAGGGTCAGCATGTTCGTCAAGAAAGGGGAACAGCAGAATACTGGAAAGTATGGGACTGACTCAGGAAGAGGTTGCAGGCGGCATAAGATTCAGTTTTTCTGTTTTTAATACAAAAGAAGAAATGGATGAGGCAGTGAATGTACTGAAAGAGGCTGTATCAGCCATAAGAATGATGAAATAAAATAATATAGATAAAAGAGGTCTTTTAGTGTAGCAGAGGAGTGCGTGAAATTCTCTGTAAATTAAGCTTTCTATAATAAAAGTTTCTAAATCCTCAGATAACTACAGTCCAACATCTCCGAAATATTGCTAAGAACTC
>JAITVW010000043.1 GCA_031285605.1 Fusobacteriales bacterium
ACTCATCAGCTGTTTATAAATAATAATGAGTAATTTTCCTGAAAATACAGATTAAAAAAAATTTACTTTATCAAAAAATGACTTTCAAAATCCAAAAAACCGAAAGTCATTTTTTCCAATGTTTATTTTTTATAAATATTATCTATTTCCTCTTTTGTAAGATTTCCTTCCATAGGCCCCTGTTTAGTGACAGAATATGCTCCTGCAAGATTAGCATAAAACAATGCTTCTTTGTAGCTGTAGCCCTGAGAAACCAAAGATACAAAAGTGCCTCCGAAACAGTCTCCCGCACCTGTAGGATCTACTTCGTTCACTTTTACAGACTCCACGCTTATCTGCTCTGTCTCAGTGTAAAGAGTCGCTCCTCTGTCTCCTCTTTTTACCACTACTGCCACAGTACCGTCATCAAGAAGTTTTTTTACCGCATCTTTTTCTGTTTCCATTCCTGTCAGGTCAAGAAGTTCCTGCTCTCCCGGAAGAATTATATCTGCATTCCGCATTATTTTTACTATTAATTTTTTTATTCCGGGATTTTCCATAAATTCCTTTCTAAAATTCGGATCAAATGTTACTTTTATCCCTCTTCCTTTTAATTCAGGAAGAAGATTATTAAATAAATCTATCATATTCTCATTAAAAACCGAACATCCCATGATATGAAAATATTCACACCCGTCCAGACAGCTCTCGTCTATTTTACTGTAATTCAATTCCTGCAGGGCTGAATCTTTTATAGTAAAAATAAAATCTCTGCTTCCGTTTTCCTGATATACCACAAATGCCGCTGCCGTAGTTTTTTCATTTGAAATATGTACCTGTGAAACATCCACTCCGTCCTTTTTCAGTCTGTCTGTATTTATTCTTCCAAAGTCATCATTTCCAATAACAGAGATAATACCGGTATTTCCTCCCATTTTGGCTGCCTGATCTATAAAAATAGCCGGCGCACCGCTCGGATAAGGTCCGGTAAACTCTCCCGTTTCTCTGAAAGTCTGATTTTTTCTGGTTCCCATAATTTCTACCAATACTTCTCCTGCTGTTAATATCTTAGGCATATTTCCTCCTGTGTCATTCTATTTTTTCTTTTTTTTGCTCTGCACATCAAAATAAACTGCAAGTATTATTACCAGCCCTTTCACTATTAACTGATAAAAATATGTTATGTTCAAAAGATTCATTCCGTTATTGATAACCCCGATTATTATTGCCCCTATAAAGGTTCCTGTTATCGTACCGTATCCACCGCTAAGACTGGTCCCCCCCAATACTGCCGCTGCTATGGCATCCAGTTCATATCCGTTTGCTGAGTTCGGCTGTCCTGAATAAAGTCTTGAAGCAAGAATTATTCCGCTTAACGAAGCAAGTAACCCAATAAGCATATAAATGTAAACCTTAACTTTTTTTACATTTATCCCGGAATACAGTGCTGCTTCCTCATTACCGCCTATAATATAAGCCTGTCTTCCAAACTTTGTTTTCCCGAGAATTATATTCATAATAATAAACACTACTATTAATATAACAATAGGAAATGGTATGCCAAATAACTTTTCATTTCCCAGATAGAGAAATTTTTCATTTGTTATCTGTACAGGTCCTCCTCCGGTTAATATGTATGCGATCCCCCTGAATATACCCATTGTGGCGACAGTTACTATAAATGCCGGAATCTCAGCCTTTGAAATCAAAAATCCGTTTATGAATCCGAGAATAACTCCCATAAGCAGACACAGTGCCAATGCCAGTGCAAACGGAACTTTCAGATTCAGGAGCAATGCCGCTGATGTTCCTGATAATGCTATGATCGAACCTATAGAAAGATCAATCCCCGCTATTATCAGTGCAAATGTCATTCCAAAAGCACTTATTGCTATTATTGATACCTGTAAAATTATATTCAGTATATTGTTAAATTCCCTAAAACTCGGTGATAAGAAAGAAAATACAATTATAAGAGCTATTAATCCAATTAATATTCCTCCGTACATCTTAAATATTTTTTTAAAATTTATCATTTCCATCTAAGTTTACACCTCCTGTTGAATATCTCATTATTTCCTCCTGAGTTGTCAGTTCCGGATTCAGCTCTTTTACTATTTTTTTCTCTCTCATTACAAAAAGCCTGTCACTCATAAATAATACCTCGGATAACTCCGATGATACCATTATTATTCCCACACCTTCACTTGCCAGCCTTCTCATTATTTCATATATTTCATGTTTGGCTCCTACATCTATTCCCCTTGTAGGTTCATCCAGAATTAATATATCCGGTTTGGTTTCCAGCCATTTTGCCAGTATTACCTTCTGCTGGTTTCCTCCGCTCAGGTTTCTTACATGCTGATCACTGCCCGGCGTTTTTATTCTCAGATTCTTTATTTCGGCTTTGGCAATTCCTTCTTCCCTTTTATTATCAATCAGCTTTAATCTGCCTATTATACTATCTATTGTAGCCATGGTAATATTGATCTTTACATCATTATCCAGTACTACTCCTTCTTCTCTTCTGTTTTCCGTAATAAATGCTATTTTATTTTTTATAGCATCTTCCGGGGATTTTATATTTACTTTCTTATTATTTATAAAAATCTGCCCGTTATCCAGAGAAGAAACACCGAATATTGCTTTTGCCACATCACTTCTTCCTGCTCCCACGAGACCGAAAAACCCGACTATCTCTCCTTTTTTTATATCAAAGCTTATGTCTTCAAAATAGTCCTTTTTTGATAGTGATTCCACTCTCAGGATAGTTTCATTTCCTGTTTGATAGTCTTTTTTAGGATAAATATCTTTCATTTCCCGTCCTACCATCATTTTTATAAGTCCGTCTATATCTGCCTTTTCTCTCGGAACAGTTCCAATATATTCCCCGTCTCTCATTACTGTTATATTATCGGATATTCTGAGAAGCTCATCCATTCTGTGCGATATATAAATTATTGATACTCCGTCTTTTTTCAGCTTATCTATAATTTCAAAAAGTTTTTCTGATTCTTTCAGACTAAGAGAAGATGTGGGTTCGTCCATAATTATTATGTCAGCTCTAAACGCCACTGCTTTGGCTATTTCGATCATTTGTCTCTCTGAAATACTAAGATCCTGTACCAAAACCGACGGTTTCATATTTATATTAAGATATTCCAGTATCTCCTTACTTTTTTTTGTCATTTCCTTATAGTTAACAAAAAGATTCTTCATCGGCTCCCTGTTTGCAAAAATATTTTCCGATATGCTCATATTGGGACACAGGCTTAGTTCCTGATATATTATACTTATTCCGAGACTCTGTGATTCTTTGGGGTTTTTTATATCAGTTGTTTTCCCTTTTAAAATTATTTCACCTTCATCAGGGGTATAAACCCCTGATAAAATCTTCATAAGTGTAGACTTCCCTGCTCCATTTTCCCCAAGCAAAGTATGTACCTCACCCTTTGCAAGCTTTAAATCTACATTTGATAATGCCGTGACACCGCTAAATCTTTTTGTAATACCCTTCATTTCCAAAATGTATTCCATTCAGGACAGCCTCCGTTACAATTTATTTTTTTTCTCCCTCTTTTGTGAAAATTCCCGGTATTACCGGTATATTTTTCTCTGTCTGCTCACCTTTTAGAATTTTCAGAGTAGTATCTACTGCTATTTTCCCCATATCCTCAGGATATTGTGTGATTACTGCCGCAAATGATTTTTCTTTTGTTACTGCATCTCTTGCTTCCTGCATTCCGTCGAATCCTATTACTTTTATCTGATCTTCTTTACCGGCTGATTTTACTGCTGCTACTGCTGCAAGAGCCGCATCATCACCAAAACCGAATATTCCTCCCAGATTCTTGTTTGCCTGAATCATATTCTGTGCCGCTGTAAGAGCTTCAGGTCTCGTAATTCCTGCCTGTACAGCTACTATTTTTATATCAGGATATTCAGCTATTACTTCTTTGAAGCCTTCTATTCTCTGCACTACTGAATCTACTGTAGGATATTCTATGACTGCCACTTCACCTTTACCGCCAAGAAGTCTTGCCATTTCTTCACCGGCTATTTTTCCTCCTGTATAGTTATCCGTAGCTACGTGAGCCGCCACATCTACTCCTATGGCAGGAACATCTACTGTTATTACCGGTATATCAGCTGCTTCTGCTTTTTTCACCGCAGCAAGAACTCCTTTAGAATCTACCGGACTAATAATAATCGCATCTACTTTTTTTGTGATGAAATCTTCTATATCTG
>JAITVW010000050.1 GCA_031285605.1 Fusobacteriales bacterium
TTCTTCCGTTAATTCATTCAATATCATATTTTCCATATATTTTTTTCGTTTACATTCCTCTATTCTCAGGAAATGTTTATTTTTGGAATATGTTTGCAATTCTTTAAACTCTTTTTCAAAGCTTCCCGGATTTCCAATTACTTCTCTTATACTAAAGTTTTCCATAATTTTCCTCCTTAATATGATTTTTGTCAAACAAATTTTATCATATTATTTATCAAAAGGCAATTTATTCTGATTAGTTTATTATTTCATATCCAAATTCTCTTGTAGTTTCTTCTATATTTATTTTTCTTCCTCCATATCTGAAAAAAATACATTGTAAACAAAAAACACTTTTTTACTTTCAGTGTTCTCTTCCATAGCAGCAGGTAGACCGGTGTCAGCATGAAAGATTGAACACTTTAGTAATGTCTGCAAATAAAAATACTGGAAAAAAACATACATATGACATATAATAAAAAATAAAGGGGTAAAACTAAAAATATGATAAAATTCGATAAGATAGAAGAATATATTTTGAATAATATAAAAAGTGATGTATATTTATCAGAGGAAAAAATAGAATCTGAAAATGAACTGGCAAAAAAGTTCGGAGTAAGCAGAATGACATGCAGAAAAGCTATAGAAAACCTGGTTCAGAGAAATTATCTGTATAAGATAAAGGGAAAAGGAACATATGTAAAAAATAATGAAAATAAGTATATAATTTATTTGAATGAGGCAATAGGATTCAGTGAAAGAACAAAAAGGGAAAATCTCAATGCAGTTACCAATGTTCTTCAGTATGAAGAGCGTTTTCCGTCTGATCAGATAAGTAAGAAACTTAATATAAATAAGGGAGAGCGGATAGTATATCTGAAAAGACTGAGATTTGTCAATGAAGAACCTGTTATGGTAGAAATAACTTATATTCCGAAAAAATTTGTAAATGAAAAAAGATTGAACGAGTTTTTTGAGTCCAAGTATAATTATGCATTAAGCGAAAACTATAAAATAAAAGAGATGCAGAAAGAATATATGGGTGTACTGCCGAACAGGGATATAAAGGAACTTCTTAATATAAAAGAAAATATTCCCGTATTTAAACTGGAAAACACTGCTATACTCGAAAACGGGGAAGTATTCGAATATACAAAGGTTTTTTATAATCAGGAAAAATATAAATTTTTGGAAATTTTGAAAAAAGATATTGACAAATATTAAAAACATGGTATATATAAATAAAGAAGTTTTTCTTCTTTATTTTTTTAGGAACGAACAAGTTGTCTATACAGGTTAGGGTGTTGATTATAATGGAAAAAGACAATTTTTTTTAAAAAAGTTAAACATGTCTATACAAGGAGGAATTTATGAATTTGAAAAAATTAACAAATGAAGATCTGGTAATTCTGAAAGCGGATTACAAATCAAAGCAGGAAGCTTTGGAGGCTCTGGCAGAAAAGCTGTATAAAAGCGGAAAGATAAGCGATAAGGCCGGTTATCTCAAAGATGTGGAAGCCAGAGAAAAACAAGGTGCAACAAATGTAGGGATGAAACTGGCCATTCCGCACGGAAAGTCAGCATTTGTACTGGAACCGTGTTTTGCGGCAGCGACGGTGAAAACGCCTATAAAAGACTGGGAAAAAACAGATGAAAATTCAGAAGACACAGAACTTATATTTTTAATAGCAGTACCGGATTCACAGTCCGGGAATACTCATATTGAAATATTAACCAAGCTTACATCAAAGCTTGCCGATGAAGAATTAATAGAAAAGCTTCTAAAAGCTGATAATGAAGAAAAATTTCTTGAGATACTTTCGGAAGATGAAGTAAAAGAAGAAAGTAAAAATGTTGATAGATTAATACTGGGAGTTACTGCATGTCCGGCAGGAATAGCACATACATATATGGCAGCAGAATCACTTGAAAAAGCAGGCAGAAAACTGAATGTAAAAGTAAGAACAGAGAAACAGGGAGCAAACGGAATAGAAGGAAGATTTACCGGTGAAGAGCTTGCTAAAGCTGAGGCTGTAATATTTGCAGTTGAGGTAGCAGTAAAGGAAAGGGAAAGATTTATGGGAATTCCGAGTATAGAAGTACCTGTAGCCGAACCTATTAAAAACGGGGAAGAGCTTATAAAAAAAGCACTTGAAATTGCCAAAAAGGGAAGAAGTGTTTACGCAGGAGCTGTACAGGAGCCTGAAAGAAAGCTTTCATTCAGAGAAGAAACAAAAAGAGCAATATTAACAGGGATATCATATATAGTACCGCTGATTATCGCAGGGGGAATGCTTCTTGCCATAGCCACTCTTATGAAGCAGACATTCCATCTGGAAGCATTATGGGATCAGGAAAATTCATGGCTGTGGATGTACAGAAGATTAAGCGGCGGATTGCTTGGAACATTGATGGTGCCGATACTTGCAGCGTATATTTCATTTTCAATATCGGATAAGCCCGGTCTTGCACCCGGATTTGCCGCAGGATTTGCTGCGAATCTTATTAATTCAGGATTTCTTGGAGGATTAGTCGGAGGATTTCTTGCCGGTTATATTATGAAATGGATTAAGGCTAATATAAAAGGCGGTAAAACGATCACAGGTTTTTTGAATTTCTTTTTGTATCCCGTAGTAGGAACATTTGTGGTAGGAACACTTATGATGTTTGTGGTGGGAAAACCGGTAGCATGGCTTAATACTACACTGACAGACTGGCTGAATGCAATGCAGGGAGCAAATGCAATTTTACTCGGAGCAGTAATAGGAGCAATGGTATCATTTGATCTCGGAGGTCCGGTGAATAAAGCGGCTTATGCTTTCTGTCTCGGGGCAATGGGAAATGGAAATCTGGTTCCGTATGCGGCCTTTGCATCTGTAAAAATGGTTTCAGCATTTACCGCAACTCTGGCTACTAAATTAAAACCGCATTACTTTCTTGAAGAGGAAAGAGAGCTGGGGAATTCTACATGGATACTGGGACTTGCAGGAATTACAGAAGGTGCAATTCCTATGGCATTGAATGATCCTTTCAGGATTTTGGGAGCATTTGTGGCAGGTTCAATAGTAACCGGAGCAATGGTGGTATACTTTAAGCTGGGACTCGGAGTTCCCGGAGCTGGAATACTTTCTATGCTGTTTATGAATATGGATGGAGCGGAAAGTTCTATGGCAGGAGGAGTTTTATGGCTGATAGCGGCATTAATAGGAACTGCTATTTCCACTGTTTTACTGCTGATATTAAAAGGACATAAGTATAAAAAAAGTATTTCAAAATAACAGATTTCAGAATAAAACAGGAGGCAATAAAACTATGGACTGGAAAGTACATGTAATACCCCATATGCATTGGGACAGGGAGTGGTATTTTACTACAGAGGAATCAAGAATACTTCTGGTAAATAATATGGAGGAAATATTGGAAAGGCTGGAGAATGACGAAGATTATAAGTACTATATACTGGATGGACAAACAGCCATTCTTGAGGATTACTTTGATGTAAAGCCGGAAAATAAAGAAAGAGTCAAAAATCTTGTACAAAAAGGAAAACTTATAATTGGTCCCTGGTATACCCAGACAGATGAAATGATGGTAGGAGGAGAATCAATAGTTAGAAACCTTCTTTACGGTATAAAAGATTCGGGTGAATTCGGGGATTATATGAAAATAGGGTATCTTCCTGATTCTTTCGGTCAGTCTGCTCAGCTGCCGCAGATGTTGAACG
>JAITVW010000056.1 GCA_031285605.1 Fusobacteriales bacterium
CTTTTTTATTTTTTTCGGCTGCCATTTCTTCTAGATCTTTTTCTTCCTCGTCTTCAGGATTATAATCTTTTATATCAACTATTCCGTTTGTAGATTTTATTTCATTTAAATATTCTTCCTGAATTTTTTTTGTTTCTTGCTCCATATCAAAGTTATTATTAGATTCATTGGCCTTTAAATTCTTTTTTTCCATTTTTTCCCCTCTCAAACTATTCTAATTTTTATAGATAAACTATCGCTCTGCTGTCAGTTTTAAATTCCCATGTTCTCGCTTCTAAAGCACCGTCTTTCTTGTGACTTATAGATGATGGCTTTGTTATAATAGCTCCAGGGTAAGTAATTACAGAATTATTATTATTATCCTTTACCACTATAGTAAGGCTGTAGTTGGGTTTTAATGCAGCTACAGTTTGATAAAACATACTTAATGTTTTTTCTTCGCTGGTTCCGTATCCTAAAGCAAGAGTAAAAGTATATTCATTATTTGTATTCGCAATATTTATTGTCTGTCCACAGCTTAAAGCTACTGATTGTACAGCTTCTTCTTTTTTCTCGTCTTTGAAACCATCTTCATGATAGCAGTCAAATTTTAAAACTCCTCCTGGCAGGTCATTGGAAACCATAGTTATATGTACATTGCTCCAGTTATAAGTAATCATTATTTATTACCTCCTAATACAAGTTCTCCTGTTTGTGAAATATATCCAGAAACATCTACATGTCTCACGCCGTCCAGTAAAGTATGAAAATATCTGAATTTAAAATCAGAATTTCTGATATCTTCATCTGACGGGAATTGTAATTCTACCTTACCTAACAAATAGTTAATGGTATTTCCATCTGAATCTGTTTTACTTTCAATAGCGAAAGGATCTCCGTTGACAGATTTTGCAATTCCCATGTTTTTAGCAGTAAAAACAACCCCTTTTATTACAGCTTCTATCATTTCAAAACCGCTTTGATTAACAGGAATCTTATCAATTTCTATCTGCAGTCTTGTAAGTCTTTCTTTTAATGTCCACAGCTCCCATAATTTATAAAGGTGTAGTTCCACAGGCTCGCCGTTATTGGCAAGACCATTCTGTATATGGAATTTTCCTCTTATAGGATTGGAAATAAAATTCAGACCGGCATTTTTCATGGTAACCTGTTCAGTTTTTGTAAAATCCGGCTGTCTTACTCCTTTTACCTCGGTAGAGTGAACAATATACGATCCTAAATCTCTGTTTCTCATTCTTGCCCATGTAATAGCATCTACATTATCAATATTCTCATCATTATCAGCTATAAAAGCGGTAATATTTGCTGCTGCATAAGCGGCTCTGAAGGCTTCTATATCTGTTAAAGTGTTATTTATCTTATCAAACTGAATAAAAAGGTGCTTTGAATCAACTAACGGCTTAAAAGCAGCAGCCCATTTTTTAGCGTTTTCCAGATTAACCACATCAAGTATAAGAATAGAGTAGTTTAATGCAGCCGGTTCATTTTCATACTTTTCCATAATTCTTTCAGGTGTAAGATTAACAGCATCAGCAGATACATCTACACCATAAACTATAATTGTGTCTATTCCTCCCTGAGCCAGAGCATCAGCCGCTTTTTTATACATAACATCAGAAGTGGTAAAACCTAATTCCAGTAAATCAGCCGCTTCGGTAATGATAGTAGGTTCCACGTCTTTTACAGTGGATAAAAACAGTGCATCTCTAGGATCCTGTACGTAACTCTTTGAGTATTTTGTCTCAACTTTTACAGTATTTAAAAAGTTTAAAGTAGGCTTATATATTGCCATTTGTATATTCCCCCTCGTAAATAAAATTAAATGTTAAAATCTGTTTGAACCATTTTTGATCATTCTGAATAAAATTGGAATTTTGAATAGGAGTGATGTTTTTTATATTCTTTTCCAGTTTATTATGAGAATTTGAAAATCTTTTGGTAATTTCTCTGTCATTTGAAATATAGAGCATAAGATCACCAAGGTTCACTGACTCATCTCTGGTTTGAAGAGTAACAGAAGATTCAAAAACCAGATTGTATATAGATTTATCATTACTTAAATAATTAATAAATCCTTCATATGTTTTGGAGAGTCTTACAGAGTACAGAATAATTGAATCATTATTCTGTATATCTGATTTGTCGGTAAAGTCATCATCATAAACATGGGCGTCGGTAATATTGACATTTTCCAGAATAAGTGTTTTGGCTTCACCTTTCAGTAATTTTGTAATATCAAAAGTATTCAATGCTTTTCTCCTTTCAAAAATTAGAGAATTCAGCTTTCTAAACAGTCAAGTGAACTATGATCCGTTTAAAATTTCATTTTTAAATATTTCCAGACTAGATTTAAAAGTCAGAATATTTTTTTCCAATTCCTTTTCATCCATATCAAAATGAACTATGATATGTTTTTTGAAGCACATATTAACCATATGCTTTTCCATCAGGTCTCTTTTAATGATTTCTAGATTAATAATTCGGAGTTCTTTTTCTTTTTTTGTAAGAAGAACATTTTTTTCTTTTAGAAGTGTCTTAAAATCCCTTATTTCTTTTCGGGCATGACCTAATTGTGATTTTAGTGAATGACGTTCTTTTTCAAGAAATGCCACCTTTTTTTCTGAGGTTTTACATGAATTTGTCATAAATTCATCATAAATATGAACTTTTTTTATTTTTTCCGAGAAAGCGCTTTCTGACATATTTTCCTCCTGAATTTAAGACTGTATGAAGAAAATTTTTAGTTAATCATGGAAGAGAAGTGAAAAAAATTTCTTCAGGGACATTCCTGTGTTTTGGACATTTTTAAAACAAAACTGAGTAAATTCATATTTATTTTAAAACTGTCATATTGAAATGATATATGAATAAGTCAGAATAAAAGGTATGCAAAGTGCTTAATTTTCTGAAGATAATTAAGCGATGAGAATAACTTTTATCCCTTCTCACTATATAGTAAAAAGACAACTAAATAGTTTACACCGAAAATTTTTGCTGTTCTTAATATATACAGATTAGTAAACCAAATAGTTTACAGTATAATTTTTCCGAGTAAATTTCCTGATTTATCAAAGAGTTCGATCTCTTTTTTGGAAGTATCTTTAATTTCAGAAAAAGATTTTTGTTTTTTTATTTCCTCTTCAATATCTTTGATAAACCGGTTCCATCTGGGAAGGATTAAATGTGGGCATATTTTTCCGCTCCATGATTTATGTGTACGGACTTTGTCAATTCCCCAGTTTTTTCTTATCAGAAGATCCGCAATAAGTTCAACAGCCTGTTTTTCGGCAGCAGCTCCTGCACTATCACATATTTCTATTCCGATACTTGTGAAATTGCCTTCGCCTGTCCCCGCATGATAAGCTATCTCATCAAGGGGAACTGCTTCAATGGCTTCTTTTCCGTCTGCCACAATATGCCAGCCTGTAGAGGTGGTATTTTCAGGATTATCAAGCCAGCGTCTTTCACTATCAGCACTGCTTTTCGGGTTACCGGTATTATGTACGGTGATCCATCTGAAATCCAGTTTTTTTCCGGTTCTCTTTTTGTTAATAGTAAGATGTTTTTTTATTACTTCGTTATACTTCATAGATTTTCTCCTTTTTGTATATAATTTTTATATTATTTCTTCATAATAGTGTAAAGTTATGTTTTTTCCGGCATAATCAAATTTATCATTTATTTTTTTTACTGTTTTATTTACCGACTGTCGTGAAACTCCTAATTTTTCCCCTATTTCACTTTGAGTTTCTTTATTTTTATAAAATGAATCATAAATAAAGAATTCCTTTTCATCTAAAACAAGCATGGGAATAATTTTCAAAAGTCTGTTTCTGCACAGCTTTTCAAGAAAATCAGTAAAAGTTCCGGTTTCTATTTTTTCATTGATAATTTTTTTCAGATCGGTAATATTAAGGTCATAAATATCTTCAATGGTTTCTATTTCAATTTCTTCGTGTGTATAAAAGGAATATTCGTCAGAAAATACAAATTCAGAAATATCCTTATCAAAGACTCTATATTCTTTGTATTGTTTTTTCATCGCTTTCTCCTTTATGAAAGTAAGGATTACCATCGGGATTGGATTTTTTTTCAAGAATTTTGATTCTTTCATTCAGGTTTTCAAGTATTTCTACAAGTTCATCATTAACAATGTATTTTTTTTCAATAGTGCTTAGTATAAGAGCAGTAGTTAAAAATAAAAATATACATATTACAATTGTTATTGCAAGCATAGCTTTTACCTCCGTTTTTTTATTTGATAATTTTAGATTTTGTAACTTTTATGTGTCATCAGAATACCAAATTTATCAGTTCTGTGAAGCTCTATTTCCAGCCATCTGCCGCCTGTAGATTCCGGGATTTCAGTGATTGTTTCATTATTTTTCTTCTTATAATATGAAGGTGTTCTTAATTCCAGAATTTCTTTATGAAGTATTTCATTTTTTGAATTTAAAGTTTCGATAATACGACTGTGTTCATAGTCGCTGTTTTTACCAAAAAGCCAGATAACATCTGCACCGTCAATTTTTTCGGCAAGTCTGCTGTGCTGGATTTTACCTTTGGTAACAGGTGATTTAGTTTTTCCCTCATCAGAAAAAATTCTGTATTTATAGACGGAGTGACCCATTTGAAAATTGAAAGTAAGCCAGTTTTTGACCGGACATATGATAATATTGGTATCCATGCTGTAATTTAATCTGCTTATCAGTTTTTTCAAAGGTAGTGTATTTATAAGGTCACTGTCTTTATATGAGATAAAGTCAATATTTTGGGCAAAGGGTTTTAAAAATTCATATGCAAAATCAATACTAAGATTTTTTTGAAATTCACTTTCAGGATTTCTTTTTGTATAAAAATTTTTATTTTCCTTAAAAAAATCAAGAGTATTTCCATTAAGTAAAATTCTTGCATTTTTTTCTCTGGCTTCTTTAAGGTGTTTTTCCACTAGTTTTAGATTTTGATGACCTTCTGTAAGATGTATATCACTCATTAGGGCAAAGAGATATTTTGTTTTTCTTTTGTTTGAAGTATATTTTTTACTGATAGAATTCATAATTTCCTCCTTTTAATATTATTAAATATTTATTTTCTTTCTCTTTTTGGGGAATAAAGGATAAAAGAAAAAGCGGACCTGCTGCATATTTCTATACAGAAGGTCCGCTTGGGACGCTGGTTTTCTGTTTACCAAAATGAATTTAATTATAAAATCTGATGTTATAGTAATTCAGAGCATTTGATTAAATTTTTTGGTTATAATTCCTACATTTTGAATTTTACATTTTTTACACTTAAAATCATACTTTACTTTTCCTTCCACTTCGATTTCCATATGCAGTTTCCCGCAGGTTTTACATCGTATTTCAATTTTTATCATGCTATTCCCCGCTTTCGTTTATTAATAGAATTAATTTTTTTGTTCATGGAAAATAAAAAACTATATTTTTTAAAATGAAAACATGATGCAAATGAGAACTAACAGTTGATAATAATTATATATGAGATATGTGTATATTTTATTATATAAGGGATATATGAAGTGAATGTGAACAAAATTAAATATTTTTTAGAAATTGTCACTTTCTTCAAATTTGTTAGCACTATATAAACTTATAAAGATAGTTTCTGTAATAAAAAGGAACCTTGCACATATTTCTATCCGGGAGATCCGTTTGGGACGCCGGTATATATTAAGTTGTGCTGTTAAATTTTTGAGTTATTACTCCTATATTTGTATTTTTACACCTTTTACATTTAAAATCATAATTTACTTTTCCTTCCACTTCAATTTCCATATGCAATTTACCACAGGTTTTACAACGTATTTGTATTTTTATCACATTCATTCACCGCTTTCGATTTATTATTTTGTGTGTTAATATATTTAATAATTAATTTATTTATTGAATATGATTTTGCCTTTTATCAAAAAAATAAAAATAAAAAATATATTGAAAAAAATTTTTTGAAACAGGAAAAATGTAATTCTAATTCATGGAAAGGTGAATTTTTGTTGTTAGATATATAATAGCACTTTTGTTGCTTTTTGTCAATAAAAAATTTATAAACATAATATTTAGATAACTATAAAACAGATTTTTGGCAGCAAAATCTGTTTTATGTGTAAGATCTAAAACTGTAGATGACTTTTCCAATGCATTTAATATTATCATTTTCCGTAATCTGAATAGGGGGATAAATTTCATTATAGCTGAAAAGATAAGCTCTGCCGTCATTATAATACTTCAAAAGCTTTACATATCTTTCGTTGTTCAGATCTACAACGATAACTTTATTGTTTAGTTCCTCCCATTCAGGACATGAAGGATCGAGGATAAGAATATCATTATTATAAAATTCAGGTTCCATACTTTCTCCATGAACTTTAATCCCGAAAAGTCCTTTTTTATGTCTTACATTTTTTGGAAGAGAAACTTCCATAATCTCATAATCTGTAATATCCAGATATCCGTTTCCCGCAGAAGCAAAACCATAAATATATAATTTTTGATCATCTGCTTCAATATAATCTTCAGATCCGAAAATCTGACTGTCGAGCATCTGAAAGAAATTATAATTTAAAATTTTGGAAAGACCAAGGAGAAGGAGAGAATCGATTTTTTTTCTTTGTCCTTTTTCAATTCTAAATAAAGTAGAAGGAACAACATCAATATCTTCTTTCTCAAGCTCTTCTGAAAGTCTGTCAAGAGACCATTTTTTTCTCTCACGTAATTCTCTGATTTTATTACCAAGCGCTTCTAGTTTATTCATAAATATCACCCAATGTTATTATAACTCATTTTTTGCAAAAAAGCAACATTTATTTTTCAAAAAAGAAAAACTTGTTTTTTAGCACTATTGTTTTTGATAAAATAATTATATTTTTTTTACCGAAATTAAAAAGAAGAGAGAATGCAGCATGAAACGAAAGAGGAAAGTGATACTTTTCAGCTGATAAGAACAGATTAAATATAGGATTTAAAGAATTATTTGGAAAATACAAATAAATATTATATAATGTAATATAAAAGAAAAGTGTAAAAAAATTAAGGAGGAGCAATGAACAATTTAGAAGAACTATATTCAAAGAGTAGTTTTGATACATTAAAAGAAAATCCAATGACAGTTCATCTGGATGAGGTTTTTAGGAAAAAGCTGGGATTTTTCGGGACTTTTCAGCAGGTTATGGGAGTTTTGGTTATTATATACGGAGCACTTCTGTGTGTCGGTATACTCACGGCAATAGTAGGGGTTCCTGTAATTTTGATAGGAATAAAAGTGTTTAAATCCGGCGGGGCCTGCAAAGATGCTTTAGTGAATTCCAGCGGGGAGGACTTGAAAAGAGGTTTATGTGAACTTTCAGATGCTTCAAAAATTTATTTGGTGCTTTTAATTATAGGAATAGTAGTTTCTGTGATTCTTTGCATATTTTTTATGGCTGCAATGATCGCAGCCTGATTATTGCTGTTGAAATATCCCTCTGTCAGACCGTTTTGGCTATGACAGCGGGATTTTTTTATCAAAATTTTTTCAAAAAAAAATATAGGTTGAATTTTTAAATTTAAATAAGATATAATATATTAAAATGAATGAGGAGGCAATAAAATGAAAAAAATAGAATATATAATAAATGGAAAAGCAGGGGATATTTCAGTGGATGAAGCAAAAGCAAAATATGAAAATATAAATTTCAGATGTGCGGTTAAACTGGAAGATAAGGGAGATACTGTAAGTGTAAGTACAAAGGGTAAAACTGTAAATTATAAAAATATAAACGGAAAATGGGAAGCTGAATAAAAACAGAAATCTGTAGTGAAGAGGTGGAATTATGTTTGGGAAGAGCAGGATAGAAGCATTTAGCGACGGGGTTCTGGCAATAATTATTACAATAATGGTACTGGAATTAAAAGCTCCGTATAAAGCGGATATCTCAGAACTGACGAAACTTTTTCCAAAATTTTTCAGTTATGTGCTTAGTTTTATATACGTGGCAATATATTGGAATAATCATCACTATATGTTTTCAACAGTAGAAAAAATAAACGGAAAAATTTTATGGGCCAATACATATTTGTTATTCTGGCTTTCATTAATACCATTTACTACAAACTGGACGGGAGAAACAAATTTTTCAAATATTTCCAGTATGTTATACGGGTTTGTTCTTTTAATGTGTTCAATAGCATACCATATAGTACAAAATTCAATAATACACCAGCAGGGGAAAAATTCAAAACTGAAAAAAGCTGTAGGTAAGGACAAAAAAGGATTGATTTCACCATTTCTTTACACACTGGGAATTATTTTCGGAATATTTGCTCCGACAATATCTGTGATAATTTATACAGGTACTGCAATTTTATGGATTATTCCTGATACTCGTATTGAAAAAATGAATTTTTTTGAATAAAAAAATAATAAAAGCTGGAAATCTTCACATTAACTTCATATGTAAACCTTATAATACAGGTATAAAATTTATGATGAGGTGAGATTATGAAAAGATATAGATCATTGATATTAATAGTTTTGTTAGGAATTTCCATGATAGGTTTCAGCCGGAATAATAACAGAAATAATAATGGAAGAGCGGGAAATTACAGTAATAATGGATATAGACATAATAATAACAGCCGTCCCGGCAGAAATCGAGGAAATCACCATTCCGGCAATAATTCGCGTCCGGGATGGAATAATAACAATACAGGTAATTCCGGAAAATACTGTGTCGAGAAAAAGAGAAATTTCAATCAATGTGTAAGATATGAAAATTATAAAAACGGGCAGCTGCCAAGCAGACCGCCAAAATTATAAGAGTTTTTTTCTTTATAAGGAATAAGAAAACAGGGATTTGTCAATCTCTGTTTTTCATTTTCCGATTCTGAATAAAGTGTTGTTTTTAATTATAATAATTTTTTGGGAGTACAGGAGTATAAGGACAGGAAGCTGACAGCATTTATAAATAAGGAAAAAATGACTTTGAGCAAAAAAATGCCTTATTGGAACTGATGATAAAAGAAGACAAAAAAAGAAGCAGTTAGAATTGAAATATATTTTTGAGAATCAGAGGTGTTAATTTATGTCAGAATATTATTTTTTTAATGGTGGAAGAAGATATTTGAAATTGAAAAATACTTTAAATGGTCTTTTCATGAATTTGTGTATTTGGAATATACGGCTTAATAGATAAGATTACATATATAGTGAGATATACAAAAGAGAAAAATTTTATATATACCATTTAAGAGTCTCTGCAATGAGGTTCTTTTTTTTGGTAAAAAAATGAAAAACGGAGAAAAATGAAAAATATTGTTTTAAATGATCAAAAAACCCTGATGGAGGATTTTTATAAACAGTCCTGTTCAGCTGTATCCTGCTTAGAAAAATTTAGATTTAAATGTTAGAATCATTACATAAAAAAGCAGGAGGTGTTCATCATGAGAGATGAAATGAAGAGTGAGGCAGAGAATGCTTATGTTAGTTTTTTTACAAAAAAGGAGCTGGAAGAAACGCTGAATAAAATAGGGTGTACGCGTTATCCAAATGATTATAGAAGCATGAGAATAAAGGAACTGCTGAGAAAACACAAATATAACAGGACTAAACAGCTCGTGGAAGAAGAAATATATATTCTGAAATATTCTTTTATATTATTTAATAACGCAGAATCATATAAAATTATTAATAAGCATGAAAAAGAGCTGGCAGAATACGTAATGGAAAATTCGGAAGAAATAATGAGAGTTTCGATGTATGATTTTATAGAGACTAAAAGCAGCAGAT
>JAITVW010000147.1 GCA_031285605.1 Fusobacteriales bacterium
GAACATCCTTTCTCATCACTTTCCTCCTTGGAAATCATTATGAGAAAAGTCTACCAGATTTTTTGTTTTCCTACATTTTTATATGCACTTTTTCATACATTTTAACATGGCCTTTTACAAAAAGAAAGAAATTATAAAAATTATAGATGAAATTGAGGAGGAAAAAAATATGAAAAAAGCATACAAAGTATTTAAGAATAATTGGACATGCCGAAATTACGACTATAAAAGAAACGGAAATGTAATTGGAGAAATTTATGAAATGGACGGAGAAATTGAAATATGTAAAAGAGGTTTCCACTACTGTCTAAAAATGGTTGATTGTTTTAACTATTATGGCTTTAATAATACTAATAAAGTTGCTGAAATTGAAATATTAGGCGATATAAAAAATAACGGTGGTGATAAAGAGGTTACAAACAAATTTAAAATATTAAAAGAACTATCATGGCACGATGTTCTCGATTTGGTCAATATCGGAACTGGCAACACAGGAAACAGGAATTCAGGAGACGGGAATTCAGGAGACGGGAATTCAGGAGACGGGAATTCAGGAGACGGGAATTCAGGAAACAGGAATTCAGGAAACAGGAATTCAGGAGACGGGAATTCAGGAGACGGGAATTCAGGAAACAGGAATTCAGGAGACGGGAATTCAGGAAATTGGAATTCAGGAGACGGGAATTCAGGGTATCTGAATACTATTACTCCTGATACTATCTTGGTTTTCAATAAAGAGTGTAGCCGAGAAATATGGAATAAAGCTATTAAACCAGATTTCATGTATTTCAATGTTTTGAATAAGTTTATTTATACTTGTGACATGACAGATGAAGAAAAAGAAAATAATCCTGATTATGAAACTTTAGGCGGATATTTAAGAAAAATGACATATAAAGAAGCATGGAAATATAGCTGGAATAATGCTAATAAAGAAAATAGAAAACTTCTATTAAATCTGCCAAACTTTGACAATGAAATTTTTAAAGAAATAACTGGAATAGATGTTCAAAAAGAAATTAAGGAGGAATAATGCTAAATGAGTTAAGCGAAGAATATAAAAAGAAACTTAAAATAATAAAAAACCATTTCGGAGAGAATGCACAATACAAGAAATTTATTGAAGAATTGAAAGAATTGAGAGAAGCCATGTATAGAATTCAGGAACTTAAATATAGAAATCCTAATCCTGATGACTTCGAGAAATTTTTAATACTTCAATGGGATACTTATAATAGCGGTGTATTATCTGAAATAGCTGATTGCTATGTGGTTGCTTATCAAATAAATGAAACTGATTTTTTGAGAAGCTACATAGAAGATTTAGAGTTAATACCGCCCCATTTAATTTATCAGAACACAAGAAATGCAAGAACAAAAATTATTGAGATTATGAAATTTAAAATTGACCGGACTATTGAGCGTATAAGAACCGGTTATTATGATGAGTAGGAGAAGCGATGAAATAAATGAAAGAAATAAGATTTAGCGAAACAATCGGGAATATATATGAAAATCCAGAATTTCTGGAATTTGAGGTTGAATAGTATGGACACTAGATTTGAAAAAAGAACAGGAAATGATACATGGTTAACGCCAAAATTTATATTTGATGCATTAGATTGTGAATTTGACTTAGACCCGTGTCACATAGAAAACCCACCTTTTAAAACTGCGAAAAAATGGTATACAAAAGAAATAGACGGATTATCTCAAGAGTGGGAAGGTCTTGTATGGTGCAACCCTCCTTATGGGCGTGAGACTGAAAAGTGGTTAAAAAAATGTGCTGAACATAATAATTGTATTGTATTAATATTCAATAGAATGGATACAGCATATTGGCATGAAACTATATTTAAACATGCATCCGCTATGAAAATATTGAAAGGTAGATTAAAGTTTTTGGATGCTTCCGGGACACCCTCTAAAAATCCTGCTGGGGTAGGAAATGTGTTAATAAGTTTCGGTCAAGAAGCTAAAGAAATCCTCTTAAAAAGCACACTAGAGGGAAAATTTAAAGAACTTATAGTGCATGAAAAGGAGAACTAAATGGATAAAGATTATATTAAATTAGGGATTTTGCTGGTAGGACTTGTGATGTTTGCATTGTCAATTTTCGGTAAAAAAAAAATACAACACAAATGCCTTATGATTGGTTGGGGGATATTGATATATTATTGGGTAGTATATGAATAGAAAGGACGAAGCAGAGGGAATAGTAAAAATAAAAGACTATCAATAGGAGGTAACAAAATGATAAAAAATTATATTCATAAAGTAACGGCAATAAAGTATACAGGTGAAAATAAAAGTACGATAAAAGAATTTTTGGGAAAAGGAATGCATCATTATGAAGGAAATAATTTAATTATCGAACATGATGAAGGAGAACTTGTGCTAAATATATCAGATTATTTAATTATGGAAAGAAACGGTAAAGTATACGCTGTAGAAGAAAAAGAATTCAATAAACTGTACTGGGTCGATCCAGAAGCTAAATTTTATTAAATTACAACAGGACCAACTAAGCCAGTTTTTCATCATAAAAGACCTGCACATATTTATTTCACTGGCTTGGTTGATGTGACCTGACCGAATGGAGGATAAATGAGTTATAATTATTACTTTTGCAGTGTGCCAAAAGAAAAATTAACAGAATACAAAAACATTTCTGATGAATGTGAAAAAATTGGATTTTTTTCAGAAAATATTCTTATAAATTTAGGGTCTTTGCCAGATATTGACCTAATCAATGATTTTAAAAAAAATTGTGAAATGATGATGGCAAGCGAAGACAATAGCATTGGTTCAGTGAAGATGAACATTTTCATTGGTTAACTGACATTAAAAGTTTTTTTAAATTCATAAAATGGGAAGACGACGAACCATTCAAAATTGAAAAATTGATAAAGGAGAAAATATGATGAATATGACAAACAAAGAATTTATTCAACATTTAGATGAAAGAGAAATTGCAGCATTTACTTTTGAAGAATTGCAAAAAATTGCTAATGAAATTTTATTAGAACCATTAAATTTGAAAAATCAAATGACAATGAAAGGAATATTTTATGAAACAAATGAAATAATTGGAAATGTTTTTGAGGGGTCAAATATAGAATGGGAAAACAAATTTCAGTTTATTTTAGATAAGTGGATACAGAAAAATGAACATTTTTCCGATAGTGAATTTATGTAAGAAGTATAAAAATATGAGGTGGAAAATGAGTATTTTCAACGTAATTAAAAAAGTTAATAAGGATAAAAGAACAGAAACTATAAGTTTTAGGTTCACTAAAAAAAACAAAGATTTCTTAAATGTCTTAAGTGATACAACAGGAGCTAGCAAAAATGAAATAATAAACGTAATTCTTCAAGAATATCAGAAAGAATATGAAAATAGAGAAATGGGAGATAAAGAATAATGGATATTAAAAAAATAAAAAAATATGCAAGTCTTGTTCCTAGTAAAATTGATAAAGAATATTTTATTGGCATGGTATCTTTATATATAAATTCTAATGACCTAACACAATTAGAATTGAATGAAATATGGTATTTTTTCTTTTCTGATTTAGAAATATTTAGATCAATGAGAGTTTATGTTGGCAGAATTATTGAAAGAATAACATTTTCAAACTGGGAAGAAGAATTTAGAATGAGGGTAGATTTTTTAAAATTTTTAGCTAAAAAACATAATATAAAAACAGGTGATGAAAGTTTACCGAAATGGCTTAAATAAGTAAATAAAAATACGGAGGATAGATAAAATGAAAAAACTTGAAGAAAAAATAAAACAAGTCGTGACAGAATTATGTATAGATGAAGAACTTATAAATTATTTCCTGAAAAAAATAAAATAAAGTACGAAGAAATAATAGAAAAAACCAT